>NZ_RAWL01000346.1:0-9363 GCF_003668885.1 Corallococcus sp. AB049A
CCGTGGAGGAGGACGTGCTGGCGCACCCGAGGGCGGCCACCAGGGGGAGGATGCGCAGGCGCAAGGCGGACATGCAGGCTCCGGAAAATACAGAAGGCCCGACCCGGAGAGAGTCGGACCTTCTTGGGTGAATCAGGAAACGGTCAGGCTCAGGCGGCGCGAACGTTCTGCGCCTGCAGGCCCTTGGGGCCCTTGGTGACTTCGAACTCCACCTTCTGGCCCTCGGCCAGGGTGCGGAAGCCGTCCATGTTGATGGCGGTGTGGTGGCAGAACACGTCCTCGCCGCCGCCATCCTGCGTGATGAAGCCGAAGCCCTTCGCGTCGTTGAACCACTTCACGGTACCAGTCGCCATTTGCTGTTCTTCTTTCATCGCGGACAGGAAGAGTCGCCGTCCGGTCCTACAGAGTTCAACCCTACAAGACGGGCGATAGCCTAAGCGCCCGCCCCGGGCGAAGTCCACTCCCTGGTCACCTCACCAGCCGCACTTCTGGCCCTTGTTCTGCTCCTGCAGCCAGCGGCGCAGCGGCGCGAAGTACTCCAGCATGGGCGTGGCATCCATCTGGCGGGTGCCCGTCATGGCGGACAGCGCGTCCGGCCACGGCTTGCTCGCGCCCAGCTCCAGCATGGCCTGCAGGCGCTGACCGGCGGCCTTGTTGCCGTAGATGGAGCACTCGTTGAGGGGGCCCTTGATGCCAGCGGCCTCGCACAGCGCCTTGTGGAACTGGAACTGGAGGATCCGCGCGAGGAAGTAGCGCGTGTACGGCACGTTGGCGGGCACGTGGTACTTGGCGCCCGCGTCGAAGTCCTGCTCCGTGCGCGCCACCGGCGCCGCGATGCCCTGGTACTTCGTGCGCATCGCCCACCAGCTCTTGTTGTAGTCCGCCGGCTTCACCTTCCCGCTGAACACGTCCCAGCGCCACTGGTCCACCAGCAGGCCGAAGGGCAGGAAGGCCACCTTCTCCAGCGCGTCCTTCAGCTGCAGGTTGATGACGTTCTTCTCGTTCTTCTCCACCGCGCCCAGCAGGCCCGCCTGCTGGAGGTAGGCCGGGGTGATGGAGAGCGTGAGCGCGTCACCGATGGCCTCGTGGAAGCCGTCGTTGGCGCCGGCCTGATAGAGGACCGGGAGCTTGTAGTAGTACGTGTAGTAGTAGTCGTGGCCCAGCTCGTGGTGGATGGTGACCAGGTCCTCCTCGGTGGGCTTGATGCACATCTTGATGCGCAGGTCGTTGTCGTACGTCACGTCCCACGCGGACGCGTGGCAGACGACGTCGCGGTCGCGCGGCTTGGTGAACTGCGAGCGCTCCCAGAAGGTCTGCGGCAGCGGCTTGAGGCCCAGCGAGGTGAAGAACTTCTCACCCAGCTTCACCATCTTCTGCGCGTCGTAGCCCTGCTTCACCAGGGCGCTGTCCACGTCCAGGCTGGCCTGGCCGGGGAACGGCTCCACCAGCGGGTAGATGTTGTTCCACTCCTGCGCCCACATGTTGCCCAGCAGGTGCGCGGGGATGGGCTTGCCGGCGGGCACCGCGGCCTCGCCGTACTGCTTCGCGAGCCGGCCGCGCACGTAGCAGTGCAGCTCGTCATACATCGGCTTGACCTGGCCCCAGAGGCGCTGCGCCTCCTTCTCGAACTCGGCCGGGGTCATGTCGTAGGACGACCGCCACAGCGTGCCCAGGTCGTTGAAGCCGATGTCCTGCGCGCCCGCGTTGGAGAGGTTCACCAGCTGCGTGTAGAGCGGGCGCATGGGGCGGCTGATGGCGTGCCAGCCCGTCCACGCGTCGAGCAGCGCGTTCGCGTCACGGCTCTCCGCCATGACGTCGGACAGCTCCTCCAGGTCGCGGCACTTCCCCTTGCCGTCCTTGCCACAGTACTTGCCCTTGCCGTAGAGGCCCTCCAGCTTCGCGGCGGTGGCGGCCAGCTCCGAGCGCTGCCTGGCGTCCGCCGGGGCGGGCAGCGTCTGGGACACGCGCAACAGGTGCAGCATGCGCGCGGTGTCCGCGTCCAGCTTCAGCCCGTCGAAGCGGCGCGAGTCCTTGATGGCGTTGTTGACGTAGGCCATCACCTCTTCGTTGACGGAGGCGGCGTTCCGCTCCGTGTCGTCGGTGATGTACGTGCTCTTGATCCACTCGGCGGTGGCCTGGCGGGTCCAGAGCTGCTTGAGGTCCGCGTTGAGCTTTTCAGCGAACTGCTTCGCCTCCGCGGGCGTGACCTTCGCGGCCGGAGCGGGCGTGGCCTTCGCGGCCGGGGCGGGCGTCGTCTGCGCGCTGGCGGCGGGCGCCGCGAGCGACAGGGCGGCCAGGGCCGCGCGAATCAAGGACTGGGGAGTGCGGGTCATGGGCGCGGACACTATGGGAAGTGCCCTGCCCTCGCACCCGCGAAGTCACGGCGCCCGCGCGCCCTGCCCTTTGTGTGGACGCTGAGACATCGCGTCCCGACGCAGTGCGAAAACCGCGCGGTCCTTCTCCTTCGCCTCCAGCATGAAATCCGCGGGCCCATCCAGCGCGGCCACCATTGCCCGGAAGTCCACCGGTTCGATGAGGTCCGAGTGCGCGCCGGGCCGCCCGCCCGCCTTCTGTGACGCCAGGTGGAATTTGGGACGAAGGTCCAGTGCGCGCCAGGTGGCGGAGGCCTCGCGCACCAGCTCCTCCACGGACATGGGCGGATCCGAGGGCAAGACAGCATTGTGCAGGTTGTCCCCCACCATGGGCACGCCGTGCTCGCGGGCCAGGGGCAGCACCTCGCGCGCGGTCCAGACCTTGTCGTCGTGCTCAATCGTGAGCCGCTGACGCAGGTCCTCCGGCATCGTGTCCAGCATCCGGTGCGCGGCGTCCAGCGCCTCCGGGCGGCTGGGGGCGGCGCCGCCCACGTGGATGACGACGCGGCATTCGGGGCCGGCCTCCAGGAGGTCCAGCACGCGCGCGCTGTAGCGCAGCTCCGCGATGGCGGCGTCGCGCACGCGCTCGTGTCGCGAGGACAGCGACGCGCCAGCCGGAGAGGGATGCAGGGACAGCCGCTGCTGGGACTGGCGCGCGATGCGGGCCAGCGTGGCGAAGGTGCTCGCGAAGGTCTTCCACCACGGCAGCGTGTTCACCGGGTGTGAGCCGAACGGGATGAGCGACGACCCGATGCGGAAGACATGGATGGCGTGCTCCGCGTTGAAGCGCAGGATCTGCTCCAGCTCCTCCAGGTTCTGCGCGGCGAGCGCTTCCAGTCGCTGCGGCGTCGCGGTGGCGAGACGGCAGGTGTGGCTGGCGCTCACGCCCAGCGTCAGGGATTGGGCCACGTAGCCCAGGCGGTAGCTTGAAGGGCCTTCCATGCCAGGAAAGGTCACCACGCTCCGCCCGCACGACCTGGACGGTGGGCCCGTACGGAGGGCAACCAGCCACGACGAGCGCGCCCTGCCGTGCCGCTACAGGCAGTGACAGCTTTCCTTCATGCTTCTGGGACACACCAAGGACGCGCACTGGCCGGCGCCAGAGGCCGCGATGGACCAGGCGCGCGAGTTCCTGGAGGCCTGCCGGGACAAGCACGTCCTGGTGGTACCGCACACGGACGTGGACGGGCTCACCTCCGGAGTGCTGATGCTCCGGGCGCTCCAGTCCCTGGGGGCCCGGCCGACGGCGCGCCTGCCCGGCAAGGGAGAGGACGTCCACCAACCGGGCTTCTTGCAGCGGCTGGGCGCGTCCTCCGCGGAGGCGCTGGTGGTGCTGGACATGGGCAGCCGCGCGGAGCCGCTGCTGCCCGGGGTGCCCACGCTGGTGGTGGACCATCATGCGTCGGACGTGTTTCCACCCGGCGCGCAGGTGCTCACGGCGTATGGCCATGAGCCCGTGGCGAACACGAGCCTGCTCACGTACGTGCTGACATCGTCGTTCACCGTGCCCGGTCCGCTGGAGTGGCTGGCGGTGCTGGGCACGGTGGCGGACCTGGGCGCGGACGCGCCGATGCCGTTCCTCAAGGACGCGCTGCGGCGGGCGAAGCGTTCCTCCGTCACGGAGGCCGTGGCGCTGATCAACGCGGCCCGCCGCTCCAGCCGGTTCGCGGCGCCGCTGGCGATGCAGGTGCTCCTGCGCGCGGGCAGCGCCACGGACATCGCGGAGGGGCGCGTGCCCGGCGTGGACGCGCTGCGCGACTGCCGCCTGGAGGTGCAGCGCGAGGTGGCGCGGTGCGCGAAGACGCCGCCGCGCTTCGCGGGAAACCTGGCGCTGCTGCTGTTCAGCTCCGAGGCGCAGGTGCACCCGCTGGTGGCCATGCGCTGGGTGCAGCGGCTGCCGGACCACATCGTCGTCGCCGCCAACACGGGCTACCTGCCCGGCCGCGTGAACTTCGTGCTGCGAAGCCGCGCGCCGGTGGACCTGCTCGCGCTGCTGCGGGGGCTGGATTTGCCGCCCATGGGAGGCTCGTACGCGCACGGCCACTCGCGCGCCACGGGCGGCAGCCTGCCTCCCGAGGACTTCCTGCGGCTGATGGACGCGCTGGGCTTCCATGGGCTGAGCGGCCGGGACGTGGAGCGGCGCGGCGTCGCGCCGGGATGATGCGATATGACGGAGGGGATGCCTCGCGCCCTCTCCGCCCTCCTCTTCTCGCTGTGCCTCGCCTGCGGTTCGACGAAAGACGATCCGCCCAACCCCGGTGGCGAAGCCTGTGAGCGGTATGACTTTCCGCTTTCGGACACGTCGTCCGCCGCGCACGTGAGTTCGTGCAGCAGCACCGGGTGCGGCAATGGAGAGAACCCGCCCAACTCCGGCCTGCATTGCCCCACGTGGCTGTCGTGCCGCAGCTACCCCACGGAGCAGCCGCGCTGTTCGTGGATCCACAACCTGGAGCATGGCCACGCGGTGTTCCTCTACAACTGCCCGGAGGGCTGCGCCGACGACGTCGCGAAGCTGGAGGCCGCGATGGCGACGGCCGCGGTGGGCAGCAACGGCGTGCGCCGCGCGCTCGTCGCGCCGGACTCGCAGCTGCCCAAGCGCTTCGCCGCGCTGCTGTGGCGCCGCACGTACCTGATGGATTCCGTGGATCCGGACGCGCTCACGTGTCTGCTCGCGTTGCAGGACGTGGACGCGAATGAGCCGGGCCTCGTCTGCCCTCCGTGAAGCCATGACGTTCGCGGAGTAGAACGCGGGCACGCGAGTCATCCACCCTGGCAGGGTGTTACGCGTCGCCCGACCTTGCGCGCGCGGAGTCGCGTCCCTTCAATCCGCGCCACCCTTGTTTCATCCTGCTGCCGTGTCTCGCACGGCGGCATGGCCCCCTTTCGTCGGGGTGGCGTGTCGACATGCCCCACACCGTCGACGCCCCCGTGTCCCGTCTGGAGGTGCTGCCCGTGCCCGGCAACCATCAGACAATGATTGAACCGCCGCACGTCGAGACCCCGGCGCGGCACCTGACCACATGCCTGCGGCGCATCGAGGACGCAGCGCCCGAGAGCTCGGTCGCATAGCGGCCCAGGGAGCCACCGGTCGCATGACCGGGTACTGGACGGTCAAGAGGGCTTAGCGGCCAATACCGGAAGGACTGGAGGCGCCTGAGCGTACTAGCGCCCCCATGACGACCAACACCATTCGACGCGCCTTCGCTGCGCTGCTGACGCTGACGTGTCTCGGGGCGATGTCCGCCCCGGCCGCCACGGGTGTGCAAGGGCCCGTGCCCCCGGCCTTCCAGAACCGCCTGATGGTGGGCCTCTTCGAGGAGGCCGGCCAGAACTGGATGCGCGACAGCAACGTCCCCTGGGACGCGCGCTATCGCTATTTCACCAAGGGCTGGGCGGACAACTGGGGCTACGGCGCCCGCGACGGCAGCTGGGCAGCCAGCTTCTTCACGGAGACGAAGGCGCTGGGCTACGTGCCCGTCGTCACCTACTACCAGCTCTTCGGTGAGCCGGGCGGCGGCGAGCAGGAGACGCTCGCGAAGCTGAAGAACGCCAGCACCATGCGCAGCTACTTCGAGGACGTGAAGCTGCTCCTCCAGCGCGCGAAGACCTTCGGCGGCCCGGTCATCCTCCACGTGGAGCCGGACGCGGTCGGCTTCATGCAGTTCCAGACGGCCTCCAACCCCAACGCCCCCGCGGCCATCGCGTCCTCGGGCATGCCGGAGCTGGCGGGCCTGCCCAACACCGTCGCCGGATGGAGCCTGGCGTTCCTCCAGCTGCGCAAGGCCGTGGGCGCGAACAATGTCGTGCTGGGCCTGCACATCTCCGCGTGGGCCAGCGGCAAGGACATCGCGTTCAACTCGCTGACGGATCCGCTGCAGCCGGAGGTGGACAAGGTCGTCAACTTCCTCAAGCCGCTGGGCCTGGCCACCAACGTCACCGGCGCCACCTACGACGTGCTGGTGGGCGACCCGCTGGACCGCGACGCGGACTTCTACCGGCTCACGCAGGGCGCGGACCACCTCTGGGACATGAGCGATTCTGCGTCCCTCACGTCGCGCTCGTACAACCGCTACGCGGAGTGGCTGCGCCTGTGGAACCAGACCACCGGCAAGCGCTGGATGCTGTGGCAGATCCCCCTGGGCAACTCCAACCACCTCAACATCAACAACGGCGGCGGCCCGCGCCAGGGCTACAAGGACAACCGCACCGAGTACTTCTTCGGCGCGAGCGGTGACGCGCACCGGCGCAAGTTCGCCAACGTGGGCGTCATCGCCCTGCTGTACGGCGCGGGCGCGGGCGGCCAGAGCTCCTACCAGAACGACCAGGGCACCGACGGCCAGCCGTACCTGAAGCAGCGCGCGAGCACGTTCCTCAACGCGGGCGGACTCATCCTGCCCGCGGCCGGCACCACCCTCCCGCCCCCGGGCGGCGGCGGATCCACCGACGGTGGCACCGTGGACGCGGGCACCCCTCCGGTCGACGGGGGCACTGGCACCGATGGCGGCACGCGCCCGGATGGTGGCACCGACGGCGGCACGCGTCCGGACGCCGGCACCGACGGCGGCACCGGCACCTCCGACGCGGGCACCCCGGCGGATCCGTCCAAGTACGGCTTCGAGTCCGGCACGCAGGGCTTCAGCGCCGCCGGCGCCGCGCTGTCGGCCGTGAGCACCAGCACGGCGCAGGCCTACGCGGGCATCCGTTCGCTTGCCGTGCCCTTCAACGGCACGTCCGGCAAGGGCACCGTGGCCGTGGCCAACGCGGCCGTGCCGTCCGCCAGGACGGTGACGTTCCGGCTGTGGCTGCCCTCTGGCAGCAAGATCACCGGCGTGCAGCCCTACACGATTGAAGGCGCCTCCGCGAACTGGCGCTGGACGGGCAGCTGGATCCCGGTGGGCAACCTCAAGGCGGGCGCGTGGAACGCCATCACCGTGAAGCTGCCCTCCGGCTCCACCTCCCCGCTGTACCAGCTGGGCGTGGAGTTCCAGACGACGGGCACGTGGAAGGGCACGGTCTACCTCGACGGAGTCAGCTGGTAGTCCAAGCAGTTTCCGGTCTCGCGGGCGCGTGCAACCGTCCGCGGGACCGGCGTAGGGTAGCGGCGCCCGTGAGTCCCCCGCCCAACGCCGCCCCCATCTCCCGCGAGCGCGTGCGCGCCATCGACTGGCTGCGCGGCCTCTCCGTCCTCGTGATGATCCAGACCCACGCGCTGGTGCTGCTCACCCCCGAGCTGCGCAAGAGCGTGTGGACCGGACGCCTGCTCAAGGTGGACGGACTGGTGGCCCCCGCGTTCATCTTCTCCGCCGGGTTCGCGCTGGCGCTGCTCATGGTGCGCAGCGCCGCCGCGGGCGTGCTGCACGAGCGCGTGCCCCGCAACCTCCGCCGTATCGCGGAGGTGTTCGCCGTCGCCGCGCTCGTCAACGCCGTGTGGTTCCCCATCCGCACCCAGCCCGTGTGGCTCCTGCGTCTGGACATCCTCCACTGCGTGGGGCTGTGCCTGCTGATCACCCTGCCCATCGCCGCGCTGCTGGCCTCACGTCCGCGAGTCCTCGCGGGCACCGCCTTCGTCCTGGCGATGGTGGCGTTCGCCCTGGCCCCCTTCAGCGACAACGCGGGCGAGCCCTGGGCGTCCTTCCTGCGCAAGTCCAACTGGGCCCCCTTCCCGCTGGTGCCGTGGGTGGGCTTCGCGTGGCTGGGCGCCTTCGCGGGCTGCATCGCGGGCGCGTGGGGCCGCAAGGGCCTGGCCCGCGCCCTGGGCTTCCTCATCGCGCTGGGGCTTCTGGGCACGCTGCTGCCGGGCGCGCTCAACAACCTCTACCCGCCGCACCGCTTCTTCGTCACCAACCCGTCCAACTCCGCCACCCGCTTCATGTGGGTCTGCGCGGTGCTGCGGGTGATGCTGTGGGTGGAGGGCCGGATGGCGCCGGACGCGAAGCCGTCCCGCGCGCGGCGCTTCCTGGAGGTGTTCGGCACCTCGTCGCTGTCCGCGTACTTCTTCCACGAGATGCTGCTGTACTACCGCGTCTTCGGCGTCTTCTCGTTCCAGAAGCTGTGGGGCGACTCCAGCGGGTGGCTGAAGTTCACGGGCCTGCTCGCGCTGCTCATCGCGTGCACGTATGTGCTGTGCCTCGCGTGGGATCCGGTGGAGCGCGCGGTGAAGAAGGGCTTCGCGCGCGCCAGCCAGTGGCTGCTCAGTGCGGCGCGCTGGCCGCGGCCTGCTCGAAGGCGCGGATGATCTCCGGCGGGGCCTGCACCAGTTCGATGAGGACGCCCTCGCCGCTCAGCGGGAACTGATCGCTGGCCTTCGGGTGGATGAAGCACACGTCGAAGCCCGCCGCGCCCTTGCGGATGCCGCCGGGCGTGAAGCGCATGCCCTGCCCCTCCAGCCACTTGACGGCCACCGCCAGGTCGTCCACCCACAGCCCCACGTGGTTGAGCGCCGGGTCGTGCACCTTGGGGCGGCCGTCGGGGTTGACGGGCTGCATCAAGTCCACCTCCACCTTGAAGGGGCCCGCGCCCGCCACGACGATGTCCTCGTCCACGTTCTCTTTTTCGCTGCGGTAGGTGCCGTGGGCCGTCAGGCCCAGCGTGTCCACCCACAGCTTGCGCAGGGCGCCCTTGTCGAGGCCCCCGATGGCGATCTGCTGGATGCCCAGAATCCGGAACGGTCGTGTCGTCTCCATGGGCGGGGACCGTCGCAAAAGGGGTCCCCCCGCGCAAGCGCGGCCCACGCGCGGACCCGGGAAAAATTCACCGGATAAACCCATTCCGGAGGTCACCCGTTTCCAGGGGCACGCTGACTTCCTCCCGTCGTCCCGGAGCCGCCATGTCCCCGTTCTTCTCGAAGCGCCGCGTGTCCTTCGTCAGTGGTGCCCTCCTGTGTGCAAGCCTCGTGAGCGCCTGCTCCATGCGGGAGCCCGTGCAGAGCGCGGCCCGTGAGGAGCTGCGGCCCCAGGCCGTGGCCATCACCGAGTCCGCCCCCTCCAAGGAC
>NZ_RAWL01000347.1:0-9362 GCF_003668885.1 Corallococcus sp. AB049A
AGCACGTTGTTCACCACCACCCCGCCCGACGTCGTGTGCTGGAGCACCTCCTCCACCATCTTCGAGTCCTGCGAGAACACGTAGAGCGCCAGCGGCTTCCCGCCTTCGTTGATGTGCGCGTAGACCTCCTCGCGCCGCTCGTACGTGAGCACCGGCAACACCGGCCCGAAGATTTCCGCCTCCATGATGGGCATCCGCGTCGTCACCCCGGACAACACCGTGGGTGCCACGTACCTGGACGGCCCGTCCGCCGTGCCGCCCGCCTCCACCTTCGCCCCTGCGGCGACCGTCCGGTCGAGCACCTCCTTGAGCCGCCTCCATGCCGCCGGGTCCACCACGCGCGCGAAGTCCGGGCTCGCCTGACGCTCGGTCTCGGTCTCACCGTAGAAGCGCGTCAGCACCGCCTTGAACGCCTCCAGGAACGCCTGCTGCTTCGACGCCGGCACGTAGATGTAGTCCGGCGCCACGCACGTCTGGCCCGCGTTGACGAACTTGCCCCACGCCAGCGCCTGCGCCGCCGCCTGGATGTTCGCCGATTCATCGATGATGACCGGCGACTTGCCGCCCAGTTCCAGCGTCACGCTGGAGAGGAACTTCGTCGCCGCCGCCATCACCTTGCGGCCGATGTTCGGGTTGCCCGTGAAGAAGAAGTGGTCGAACGGGTGCTGGAGCAGCGCCTCCGCCACCTCCGCGCCGCCCTCGAACACCGCCACCTCGTTCTCCGGGTACACGTCCCGCACCAGCTTCGCCAGGAAGCGCGACGTGTGCGGCGTCTTCTCACTGGGCTTGATCATCACCGCGTTGCCCGCGGCGATGGCCGCGATGAGCGGCGCCGCCACCAGCTGGAACGGGTAGTTCCACGGCGACAGGATGAGCACCACGCCCTTCGCCTCGAAGCGCACGTGGCTGGACGCGCCCTTGAGCGTCAGCGGCGTCGCCACCCGCTTGGGCTTCATCCACGACTTCAGGTGCCTCACCGTGTGGTTCAGCTCCTCCAGCGTGGGGTGGATCTCCGTCAGCTCCACCTCCATCGCCGGCTTGCGGAAGTCCTGGTGGATGGCCTCCGCCAGCTGCTCGCGCCGCTGGATGATGGCCTCGCGCAGCTTGCGCAGCCTCGCGATGCGCTCCGCTGGAGTGCTGCGCGACAGGTTCCAGCGGTTCGCGCGCTGCGACTCGAACACCGCGCGGATGCGGTCCACTTCAACCGAGGCCTGGGGCAGCAGGGACGCGACGGCTTCCAGCATGACTTTGCGCTCCGTTCTTTCAAAAACGCGTGAGAGGGATTCAGCGGGCCTCGAGCCCGCGAAGAAGGGTGGTGATGGCCGCCGTCAACTCAGCGCGGAAGTCCACGCGCAGGGGCGCCATGTGCGGCAGCGTCAGCACCTCGCGCGCCACGGGCGCGATGTCCGCCATCTGCCGCAGGCCCGTCACCAGCGCGTGCACGCAGCGGATGAGCTGACCCGCCGTCTCCGGCGTGAGGAAGGGCAGCCGCGCCTGGAGCAGCGCGGACGTCGTGCCCATGGCCACCAGCACGCGCTCCTTGAACGCGCGCGCCTGCGCCACCGTCACGTTCTGCTCCAGCACCGTCTGCGCCAGCGCCAGGAGCCGCGTGAAGGTCTCTTCCCCCTCCAGCGACTCGGCCACCGAGCGCGCCAGCTGGTGGCCCGTCCACGTGCCGTCTTGCGCCAGGCGCCCGTTGAGCTTCGCGAACCACGCGGTGAGCAGGTCGTCCAGGAGCGCCAGGAACAGCGCCTCCTTCGTCGGGAAGTAGAGGAACACCGTCCCCTTCGCCAGGCCCGTGCGCGCCGCGACGTCCGCCATCTTCACCTCGGCGAACGACGTGGCCTCGAACAGCGCCCGCGCCGCGTCCAGCAGCTCCCGCCGCCGCGCTTCCTTGTCCTCGTCCCGCCGCGCTCGCAGCGGAACGATTCGCTTCTCGGCCAGTGCTCCCACCATGACCCGGAGTTAAATGACCGCCGGTCATCGCGTCAACCCGGTGCGTGGGTCTTCTTCCACCGCAGGACGCTTGGCAGGGGAGGGGGATGGTGTCGTGTAATCCTGTGTGCGACGCTGGGTGACATGATGAGGCCCATCGACGCGGAGCTGCTGTCGGGGAGCGCGCTGTACCAGGAGGTGGTGCTGCGCAAGCTGGCCCACGCGCGCGAGTCGGTGTGGATGGCCACCGCCAACGTGAAGGCCATGTACGTGGAGCGCTCGAAGGGGGCGTACGTGCCGCTGCTGGAGGTGCTGGATGGCCTGGCCGCCCGGGGCGTCGCGCTGCGGCTGTTGCACGCGGAGCTGCCCAGCCGGCCGTTCCGGGCCGCGTTCGACGCCCGCTCCCGGCTGGTGAAGGGCGGGCTGGAACTCAAGGTGTGCCCCCGTGTCCACTTCAAGGCGGTGGTGGTGGACGGCGCCTGGGTCTACCTGGGGAGTGCCAACCTCACCGGCGCGGGTCTGGGCGCCAAGGGCGATGATGTCCGCAACTTCGAGCTGGGTTTCGTGACGGAGGACTTCGACACCATCGACCGGACGACCGCCCTCTTCGACGCCGTGTGGAGCGGCGCCGAGTGCCGGGGCTGCCGGCTCCGGGCGGTGTGTCCCGACCCCATCTTGCCCTCCGGCGGCGGACAGGCGAAGACACGGGGACGGGACGCGGTGCGCTTGGGGAAGTCCCGCCGGCTGCGACGTCCACGGGAGGACTCGACATGAAGGGGGACTTCGCGCCGCGCAGCGCTCCCGGGTGGACCGGGCCGGGGTGACGCCTCCAACCTCCAGCGCGTGGGATGACGCGGACGCCGAAGTCCGGGCCCGCCGGCGGGTCCGGCGGCGCACGTATTGGTGGTGCGCGCTCATCATCACGCTGGGCTCGCTGGCGCACCCGGTGCTGCTGGGCGGCTTCCGCGCGGACTTCCTCGCGGTGCACCTGGCGTGGGCCGGCAGCTTCCTGGTGCTGGGGGCCGTCGTGGGCGCGGGGTGGCTGCGCCCGCCGTTCAGCGGCATCGCCGCGGGCACCGTCAGCCTGGCGTCGCTCACCGTGTGCATCGAGCTCACCGGCGGCCTGGCCAGCCCCCTGTTCCCCTCGTTCTACACGGTGCCCCTCCTCATCACCGTCTTCATCCCGGGCCAGCGCCTGCCGGTGTGGATCTCCATGGCGGGGACGCTGGGGGCGGTGGTGCTGATGCTGTGGCTGTCGCACGTGCCCTGGACGGCGTTCGTCAGCCAGTGCTTCAGCATGCTCTTCGTGTTCGTGGTGTCCGCCCACGGCGCGGAGACCTTCCGCAAGCTGCGCGCGGCCGAGCGCAACGCGCACCTGGAGCGCGTGGACGCCCTGCGCCAGCTGGCGGAGAGCGAGTCGCGCCGCGCGCGCGTGGAGCGCCAGCGCGCGGAGGTGGAGCGGCTGGTGGTGGTGGGGCAGCTGGCCGCGGGCGTGGCCCACGAGGTGAACAACCCGCTCGCGTACGTGAAGTCGAACCTGCACTACCTCCAGGAGGAATGGGCGCACGGCGTCCCCGACGACCTGGAGGACGTGCGGCGCGTGCTGGATGAGACACAGCAGGGCGTGCTGCGCATCCAGCAGATCGTCACCGACCTGCGCCTGTTCTCCCGCGAGGCCCCCGACGAGGCGGAGTCCTGCGACGTCGCGCAGGCGCTGGGCGAGGCGCAGCGGCTGGCCTCGGTGCGCCTGCGCAGCCTGGGGGTGGTGGAGCGCGACGTGGCACAGGGGCTGTCCCCCGCGCGCGTCACGGCCCGCCACCTGGTGCAGGTGCTGGTGAACCTGTTGCTCAACGCCGCGGACGCGCTGGAGGCCGCCCGCTCCAGCAAGCCCGCGCACGTGACGCTGCGCGCGCGCATGGAGGACGGCCGCGTGCGGGTGGAGGTGGAGGACAACGGGCCGGGCATCCCCGAGGCCGCGCTGCCGCGCCTCTTCGAGCCCTTCTTCACCACGAAGCCGCCCGGCAAGGGCACCGGCCTGGGCCTGGCGCTCTGCCGCGACTACGTGGCGCGCGCGGGCGGCACCCTGGAGGCGGAGAACCGCGCGGAAGGCGGTGCGCGCTTCATCCTCCGGCTGCCTGTCGCCGGGACTTCATCCCCCCCTGTGCACCGCGAACCTCCCGCGTCCGTGGACGCGGAGCCCGCGGCCGAGTAACGCGGGCGTTTCGTGCCTCATCGCTCCAGCGCGTGCGCCACCTGCCCCAGGAGGCGCAGGCGCGGGGAGTCCAGCTTGCGCACGGTGCGCATCAGACGCCGCACCTCCGGACGCTCGCGGTACTCCGGCGGATCCTCCGCGAGCTGCGGCGCGCCGTCCTCCGTCACCGCCGCCGTCGCGCTCAAACCCAGGAGCACGTCCGACGAACAGCTGAGCACGAGGCACAGCTTCCGCAACGTCCGCACGCTGGGCAGCATGTGCCCGCGCTCCAAACGGCCGTACACCTCGGTGGCGATGCCGACGCGCTCGGCGACATCGGCCTGCGTCAGCTCCAGCCGCTGCCGCGCCACTCGCACCGCGTTTCCAATGAGGGTTGCCAGTCGCTGTTCCATGGCGTGCAAAACCTGTCGAAAGAGGAGCTTCTCCCCCCGCTTTTCAGACGGAGAGGTACCGGGGAGAAGTCGCTGCCTTGCGTGACCTCGTGAGACACAGATTACGAGTGGGGTCTGACATCTCCGGGCATGCGGACAGGGCTCGCAAACCCGCGACAATCCGCCGTTTCCGCCGTTCTCGCGCACGCGTTTCGCAAGGCTTCCCGGGTGATTTTTCTTGCCCGTCGCGCGCGTCGAACCGGGGTGGTAGGCGCGCGCGCTTCCGCCCCTCCCATGACGTCACGGGAAGGCCGTGCGAGGTCGCCCGACGTGCCAGGTTGCTTCGTGGGCTTGCGGACGAAAGCGAGGGTCCGGGCAGACCGCGCGCTTCCGGCGGGACTCATGCCGGAAGCGGGGCTTCACACCCGGCAGGGTCTTCAGTGCTGCTTCAGGATTCGGACGGCAGCGCGGCGCGGGCCTCGGAGTACTCACGCACCATGCGCTCGACGACGGTCGCGGCGGGCAGCACGTCCTTCACGAAGGCCACGCCCTGGCCCGCGCTCCAGGTGTCCTTCCACGCCTTGCCCTGGCCCGCGCGGAAGCGCTCCAGCGCGCTCTTGATGAAGTTGCCGTGCACGCCCGTCACTTCCTTCGTGTACTCCAGGTCCTCGGGGCTCGAGTCCACCAGCGCCTGCTTGTAGTCGGGCGCGGCGCCGGCCTCTTCCGTGGCCAGGAAGCGCGTGCCCACGTACGCGCCGTCCATGCCCAGCGCGAGCGTGGCGGCCAGGTGGCGCCCGGTGGACAGCGCGCCCGCGAGCACCACCGGCACGCCCAGCTCCGCCTTGAGCCACGGGCCCAGCACCATGGGGCTCAAGTTGCCCGCGTGGCCACCCGCGCCGCTGCCCACCGCGACGAGCGCGTCCACGCCGGCCTTCACGGCCTTCTCCGCGTGGCGCAGCGAAATCACGTCGCTCCACACCTTGCCGCCGTACGCGTGCACGCGCTCCACGATGGGCGTGGGGTCACCCAGGCTGGTGATGACCAGCGGCACCTTGCGCTCCACCGTCGCGGCCACGTCCTCCTCCAGGCGCTCGGCCCACTTGAGGATGAGGTTCACGCCGAAGGGCACGTCCTGGGGGAACGTGTTGAGGAAGTCCCGGTACGCCTGCGCGGTGCGGTAGTTGAGCGACGGCACCGCGCCAATCGCGCCCGCGCGCCCGGCGGCCTCCAGCAGCGCCGCGTTGGACACCAGGAACATGGGGGCGGCGATGATGGGGTAGCGGATGCCCAACATCCGGGTCACGTCGGTGTCGATGCGCGAAGGGGCCATGCGCCGCATTGGACCATGCGTGCACGCGAGCGCGAGGCCGAAAAATCGGCCTGGGCGGCGTTGTCAATCACGGCGTGTCCTGGCGGGGGAAAACCCCAGGTGTTTCCGTGGTTTACGTAGCACGTAGGGCTGACATAAGGTGCCCGCCCCGGCAGCGAGCCGGGGAACCGGGGAGTCCCTTCGGTGAAGCGAACCGGGGAGCGCCGCCGAGCGCCTTCGCGGGGAGGCCAGAGCCAGTCGTGAGTGACGAGCGTCCGGACGCGCTGCTCAAGAGCGCACTCGAAAAGATCGTCTACTTCGAGGCCCGTGCGCAGCAGTTGCATGGCGAGCTGGCGTCCGCGCGCGACGAGCTGACCCACCTGAAGGAGGACCTGGCCGCGGGGCACCAGCGCGAGCTGGAGCTGCGCCGGGAGGTGGCGTCGCTGGAGGTGAAGAGCGCCCGCGCCCAGACGGAGCGCGAGGAGCTGTCCCGGCTCAACCAGGCGCTGCGGCTGGAGCGCGACCAGCTGATGGCGAAGCTGCTGGACGCGAGCCGGATCCACTCCTCCGGCCAGTCGCGCGCGGCGGCGGAGGACGATGCCGACGAGCTGGGGTTCGACCTGGCGTCGTTCATCTCGCAGCTGCGCAGCGAGGTGATTCTGCGCGGGGACGTGCCCGCGGTGCGCACGCCGTACAGCGGGCCCGCGGTGCCGCTGAAGTCCTCCGAGCCGAACGTGCCGTGGACGGAGCGTCCCGCGCCGCCCATTCCGCCCCGGGCCCCGGCGGCCGTGTCGGATGCGGGGCTGTCGCCGGTGGCGCGCGAGGCGCAGCGGCTGCAGAGCGAGGGCCGGCTGCGGGTGAGCCCGGAGCAGATGGCGGAGCTGTCCGGACACGCGGGCAGCACCACGGACGAGACGCTGTTCGGGTTCTCCGTGCGGGAGCTGTCGGCGGCGGACGCGGCGGCTCGGGTGCGGGCGGCGGAGCGGCTGAAGGCGCTGGCGCATCCGGCGGCGGCCCCCGCGCTGGCGGCGGCGCTGCACGCGGAGACGGACGCGACGGCGCAGGTGGCGCTGGTGCAGGCGTTCGCGGGGCTGTGCCGGGAGGAGGGCGCGTCGGTGGTGTCGCCGCTCCTGTCGTCGCCGGTGCCGGAGGTGCGCATCGCGGCGCTGAAGGCGCTGCTGGTGCTGGCCCCGAAGGACGCGGCGCCGCACCTGGCGCAGGCGATGAAGGATTCGGACCGCTCGGTGCGCCGGCGCGCGTCGCTGTTGGCCCTGGGGTTGGAGGGGGAGACGGCGCGGCGGCTGGGCGAGGACGCGATCCACGACACGGATCCGGAGGTCCGCGCGCTGGCCGCGCTGGCGCTGGGCGCGGGCCGGGGTGAGAACGCCCGGACGCTGCTCTTGGGCGCGCTGGACGACAGCGAGGCGCGCGTGCGCAAGGCGGCGGCGCAGAGCCTGTCGCGCATCCTGGGGCACGACGTGTCCGCGGTGGTCGCGCTGGATGATGCGCACCGCCGCCGGGAGATCCGCCGGCTGGCGACCCTGCCCGTGAAGCCCGTGCGCGCGACGCTGGACGCGAAGCCCGTGCCCGTAGCCCCCGTGGTCGCGGACTCGCAGCCCGTGGCGGTGCAGGGCACGCAGCAGGTGGCCGCTCACGCCGCGCCGCAGTCCATCCCTTCGATTCCCGAGCACGCCGCCGTGCCGGTGTCGCTCGCGGACGTCGCCGCGAACACCTCGCAGTGGACCGCCGCGTCCATGGCCGCCCCCGCGCTCGCGGTCGCCACCGTGGCGGCTTCCCGTGCCGCTCCGGCCGTGATGCACGGTGCGGCTCCCGCGCCCGCCCGGGTCGCGAACGGTGGGCCCGTGTCCTTCGCTTCGGGGCCTGCCTCCGCGCCGCCTTCGCGCCCGGTGGCCGCCGTGCCCGCGCCCCAGGCCGCTCCCGCCGTGCGCCGGACGCCCGTGCAGGCCGCGCTCGTCGCCATGGGCGCGCCCCCTCCCGTCCGGGCTCCCGCGCCTTCCGCTCCTCCGGTTCCCCCCAAGCGCGGCCCGTCTCCCGTGGAAGCGCTGTGTGGGGCGATGTTGCAGGAGGTGCGGGTCGCCGTTCGAGGACGCTCGCTCGCCGAGCTGACGTCCGGGCTCTCTGCTCCCGCGGAGCTGGCCCAGGAGGCTGTTGCCCTGCTGGTGGCCCGAGGGGCCATCGTGCGAAGGGGGCACAAATACTTCGCCGCTTGAGGCAAGGTGCAGCATCCCGCCCAGGCCTCACACGTCATCCGAAGGGTCGTTCATGGAAGCGCCGACGTACAGCTCGAAGCAGGTAGCCGAGATGCTCGGCGTGACTCCGAAGTCCATCCCCGCGGAGCTGCGCAAGGACGCCTACGGCCCGGACGACGTGTGGGAGCTGCGCACCACGCTCAACAAGTTCCCGCCCACCGCGGGCCTGCGCAAACAGCTCTTCCTCAACTTCAAGGGCGGCACCGGCAAGACGTCCCTGTCCACGTCCTACGCGTGGCGCCTGGCGGAGCTGGGCTACGCGGTCCTCCTCATCGACCTGGACAGCCAGGGCCACGCCACCAAGTGCCTGGGCTACGAGGGCGAGGACTTCGAGAAGACGCTGCTGGACGTGCTCGTCCGCAAGACGCCGCTCGCGCAGGTGGTGCAGAAGTCCACCCTGCCCAACCTGGACTTCATCCCGTCCAACCTGAGCATGTCCACGGTGGACCTGGCGCTGATGCCCATGTCCGGCCGTGAGTTCAAGCTGCGCAACGCGCTCAAGGACGTGGAGGCGCAGTACGACTTCATCGTCTTCGACGCGCCCCCGTCCTTCGGCCTGCTCAACCTGAACGCGCTGATGGCCGCGAACGACCTGTTCGTTCCGGTGCTCGCGGACTTCCTGTCCTTCCACGGCCTCAAGCTGCTGTTCGAAACGGTGCAGAGCCTGGAGGAGGACCTGAACCACGTGCTGGACCACGTGTTCATCGTGGTGAACTCCTTCAACGCCACCTTCAAGCTGGCGAAGGAGGCGCTGGAGGCGCTCCAGACGCACTACCCCGAGTACCTGCTGCCCACCATCATCCGGCAGTGCACCAAGTTCGCGCAGGCCTCCAGCGAGGGCCGCCCGGTGTTCGTGGCGGACCCCACGTCCAAGGGCGCCAACGACATCCAGGCCATGCTGGACAACGTGCTGCCGCGCCTGGTGGCCGCGCACGCCGCGGCGGTGAAGGCCGGCACCGCGACGAAAGCCGGCTGAGACTTCCCATGAAGAAAGCCTTCGAACAGAACGTGTCCCGCGCGAAGCCGCGCCTCCGTCTGGGGGCGCTGACCGGTGCCCTCGACCCGGCCGACCCCACGGGGAGCGCCGCCTCGGAGCCCGCCGCGCCTGAAGCGCCGCCCGTCGCGGAGGCGACGGACCTGTCCTCCGAGGTGCGCTCGCGCATCGAGCGCCGCGCGGGCCCGCGCCCCACCGCCGCCGAGGCGATGGAGGCCGCGCTCAACGCACCACCCAGGCACGCGGCTCCGCCCCCCGCCGCGCAGCCGCT
>NZ_RAWL01000348.1:0-9324 GCF_003668885.1 Corallococcus sp. AB049A
CCGCACCCCCACCCTCCGCCTGCCGCGAATCCCAGCACCGTCGCACCCACGACAGCCCGGCGCCACCCCCGCCCCAGATACATGGAATCCCCTCCGTGTACGGCAGGGTTCGCATGCCATCCCACACCGGCAAATGCGACGCGGAAGGTTGCTCGGCTGGCCGCTGTCAGAGGGCGTGGGGGTGGCGCGGATGGGGACGCGAACACCCATGCAGGTCCTCGCGTTTACCCACCCTGCGCCCAAGGCCAGACACTACCGCCAGAAGCCGATGGAGACGCCCCAGTTGGAGTAACGGCTCGCCAGGTCGAACGACGCGGTGATGGACCAGTCCTCCCAGTAGCGCAGCACGAACAGCTCGAAGCCGCCGGTGAGGTGCGGCCGGGGATTCCTGTCCGGGTAGGGCGAGGGCTCCAGCCAGGTGCCCGCGCGCAGGCGCAGCAGGCCCGGGAAGGTGTCCCACTCTGCGCCCAGGCGCGGCTGGAACATGGCGGTGTCACCGACGATCTGCTGCGGCTCCGTGATGTTGGCCAGCGAGCGCGCCGCCACCGCGTTGCTCACGCTGGAGATGAGGTCCACCTGCGCGGTGATGAGCCACCGGCCGGCCAGCGCGTCGCGAGGCTCCTCCTCCGGCACCGGCAGTGCGTCTCCGTCCACCTGGAGTTGCCGCCGGGCGGCGGGGGACAGCCGGTTGTAGCGGTGCGCGCCTTCACCCAACCGCCAGCTGGCGCCCAGGGACAGCACCGCGGGCGACACCACGGCCGCGTACACCTGGCGCCCCGCGATGAAGGGACTCTGGCCCTCGTCGCGGCGCCAGCCCGCCACCACCTCCGGGCGGATCGCCACGCCAATGCGGTAGGACCGCCCGTGCGGGCGGTAGAGCATGTCCACCGCCACGCCGGTGTCGCCGTAGCGCCAGGACTGGTCCCCCAGCTCGCTGAAGCTGGCCTGCGCGGAGAAGATGCCCAGCGACAGGATGAAGTCGTCCTGGCCAAAGGCGACGGAGCCCGCGAGCACGGACTGGGTGAGGGACACGCGCAGCTTCTCGCCCTCGCCCCGGCAGCCCAGGGTGATGCAGTAGCCCGTGCGGCTGTTGCGCCAGAGAAAGCCGATGCCGAAGCGCTTGTATTGCAACATCAGCGCGCCCAAGAGCTGGCGGCTGTCCACGGACTCATCCGCCAGGCCGTCGTTGTCCACGTCCCGGCGCTTGGTGCCGGTGAAGGGCAGGTCCAGCCAGGACAGGGTGACGCCCAGGTCCCAGTCGCGCTCCAGCGACGGGCTGCGCTGCGCCAGCGCGGCCGTGTTGCTGGACACGCCCGCGGCGCCTTCGGCGATGCCCACGTAGGCGCCGCCCAGGCCCACCACCCGCGCCGACCCCAGGAGCGCGCCGGAGTTGAAATACAGACGTTCCGGACGGGGCTCCGTGGGGAGGTCGTCCTGGGCCAGGGCCGGGAGCGCGGTGAAACACGCCGCGAAGGCCAGCGCCGCCAGGGTCCCGCGCACGCCGTGAATCACCGGACAGAAGCCCCTTGGCCAAAGAGGCGGTCCGCCTCCGCCGCCAGGGAGGTGTCGCGCGACGTGAGGCCCCCCGCGTCATGCGTCACCAGCGCCAGCGTCACCTTGCGCCACCGGATGTCGATGTCCGGGTGGTGGTCCGCGGCCTCGGCGGCCTTCGCCACGCGCTCCACGAAGGCGATGCCCTCCAGGAACGAGGGCGCGTCGTAGGTGCGGCGGATCATCCCGCCCTCGTGCTTCCAGGCGGGGTGCTGGGTGAGGAAGGTCTGGAGCGCATCCGGGGAGAGCAACGTGCGGTCGTAGGCCATGGTGGTCGTTCTACCCGCTCTCCTGCCCGATGGAAGCCCCGGCGCGTTCAAGCCGCCGGGGCGCTTTGTCTCATTTCACGCGCGCGAAACCGCCTGCTTCCACTTTTCCAGGTGGCGCGCGCGCACCTCGGGCTTCATCTTCGGCTTGAAGGTGCGGTCCGCCTTCCACGCGCGGCGGATGGCGTCCGGGCTGGTCCACACGCCCGCGCCCAGGCCGCCCAGGAAGGCCGCGCCCAGCGACGTGGTCTCAAGGTTGCGCGGGCGGACCACGGGCACGCCCAGCAGGTCCGCCTGGTACTGCATGAGCAGGTTGTTGGCCGCGGCGCCGCCGTCCGCCTTGAAGACGGGGATGTCCCGCCCGCTGTCGCGGCGCATGGCCTCCGCCAGGTCGTGGATTTGGAGGGCCACGCCCTCCAGCGTCGCGCGCGCCAGGTGCGCCACGGTGGTGGAGCGGTCGATGCCGGCGAACAGGCCGCGCGCCTCCGGACGCCAGTGCGGCGCGCCCAGGCCCGCGAGCGCCGGGACGAAGACGACGTCGCCGGAGTCCTTCACGCTGGCGGCCAGCGCCTCCACGTCCGGGGCCTTCTTGATGACCTTGAGGCCGTCGCGCAGCCACTGCACGGCGGCGCCGGCGATGAAGGAGCTGCCCTCCAGCGCGTAGTGCGTGGTGTTGCCCAGCTTCCACGCCACGGTGGTGAGCAGCCCCGCGGTGGATCGCACCGGCTGCGTGCCGGTGTTCATGAGCAGGAAGGCGCCGGTGCCGTAGGTGCACTTGGATTCACCGGGCTCGAAGCACGCCTGGCCGAAGAGGGCGGCCTGCTGGTCTCCGGCCATGCCCGCGACGAGGATGCCGTCCGGCAGGCTGCGCATGCCGCGCGTGGTGCCGTACACCTCCGCGTTGCCGCGAATCTCCGGCAGACACGCGCGCGGCACGCCCAGCAGCGAACACAGCTCGTCGTCCCAGTTGAGCGTGCGCAGGTCCATGAGCAGCGTGCGGCTGGCGTTGGACACGTCCGTGACATGGGCGGCGCCGCCGGTGAGCTTGAAGACGAGCCACGAGTCCATGGTGCCGAAGCACACGTCGCCCTTCTCGGCGCGCTTCTTCGCGCCCTTGAGGTGCTGGAAGAACCAGGTGAGCTTGGTGCCGGAGAAGTAGGGGTCCAGCACCAGGCCCGTCACCTCGCGCACGCGGGGCTCGACACCCTGGGCCTTGAGCCGCTGGCAGATGTCGGAGGTGCGGCGGTCCTGCCAGACGATGGCGCGGGCCAGGGGCTCGGCCGTTTCACGGTCCCAGAGGCCCGTGGTCTCGCGCTGGTTGGTGATGCCCACCACGGCGATGTCCTTGCCGGTGAGGCCCGCGTCCTTGAGGGCGCGCGCGATGCACCACTCGCTGGTGTTCCAGATGTCGATCAGGTCGTGCTCCACCCACGACGGCTTGGGGAAGTGCTGGGGAAGCTCCTTGTAGGAGCGGCCCACCACCTGCAACCGGCTATCGAGGATGGAGACGTGGGTCCCCGTGGTGCCCTGGTCCAGGGCCAGGACGTATTTCGCCTTCGCCATGCGTGCTCACGCCTCGTTCATCGGCCAGTGGCCGGACACGAAGCGGGACCCTACTCCAAGCGGAGGCGCGCGCACCCACCGCGCGTGCGGGATGTCAGGCACCGGGAGCAGTCCGTGGAACGCTCCCGTGCCTGCGTGGGGGTGTCATGGCGGGGCGCCTTGCCGGGGGAAGTCCACGGTACTTCCCGGCGCCACCGCGCATGGCGGCCCGCTTCAGTAACCCGTGACCCGCGAGCGGTTGTTGAAGTAGCGGCGCAGGCCGTAGGCGCCCAGGCCCGCGAGAATCATCCGGCCCAACGAGCCGCCCGCGCCGGAGGACTGGCGTCCCCGGTAGCCGTAGCCGATGGGACGGCGGCCGTAGGCGCTGCGCCCGCGGTTCCAGCCACTGCCCCTGAAGACGCCGCGTTGCGACGCGCCCAGCGCGCCCAGCAGGTTGGATAGCAATGCCATGGTGTCACTCCGTGGTGAGGGTTACGGGGCCCATGCGTCCTTCACGGGGGTCGGACCCGAGAAGGACGCGCGTGCGTTGAAAGGTGGTCCTTACGCCGTGTGTCGACACCCCATGTCGAACAGGGGGCGCGAAAGCCCGTGTCCCGGGCCGGAGGGCAGGCGGGCGGGTGGAAGCGCGGTGGCCGCCTGCCCATCGAACAAAAGCCCTGGCCAGGTGAGGCAAGGCCTACCCGGTTCCCTGCCCCGGAGGACGTCTCCAGATTCCGGTCCATGAGGGCGCCCCCCTGGCGCCCCGGCCGCAATCACAGTCAACCGCGCGGGAGGCGCGGACGGGCATGGGCGGCTCGGGAATGACGGAGCCGGAAAAGGAGTAGTCGCGGTAGGCAGTCGGCGAAATGCGTGGGGGTCCGTCATCCCTGTGGGGCGGACCCCCATGTTCTTTTCAGGCGCGGGGCACGAGCCCCTGTTCGCGCAGGAACGCCACGGTGCGGGCCACGCCATCCGAAAGCGGGGTGGGGCGGAAGGCCAGTTCGCGCTGGGCCTTGGCCGCGTTCACGCGGGCCTCCCAGCGCATGAAGGACAGCTGGCCGGGCGCGACGAGCGGCGTGAAGGGGAATACGCGCGCGAGCGGCGCGGACACGCGGGCCATGGCTTCGATGAGGAAGACGGGCGCGACCGGGGGCGGCTTGCCGGCGGCTCCGGCGGCCTGGTGGATGGCGAGCGCGAGGTCCGCGTTGCTGACGTACTGGTCGGAGACGAGGTAGCGCTCGCCGTTGACGCCGCGCTCGGCGGCGGCGAGGTGCACGTCGGTGCAGCCGTCCACGTGGACCACGGACATGCCGCCGGGCGGCAGCAGCGGGGCCTTCTTGTTGAGCAGCTGGATGAAGAAGGAGTTGAGGCCCACGTGCACGGGGCTGGCGCCGTAGACGGCGGACGGGTTGACGAAGACGACGTCCAGGCCCTGCTGGCGGATGGCCTCCACGGCGCGCTCGGCGTCCTGCTTGGAGCGTTCGTAGACGGTGGGCTTGGGGTGCGGGTCGATGTTCGCTTCGGTGAGTTCGCCGCCGCGAGGTGCCGCGAAGACATCCATGGTGGACGTGTAGACCACGCGGCGCACCTTCGCGGCATGCGCGGCGGACAGGACGTTCACGCTGCCCTGGCGGTTCACGCGGTCGAAGATGGAGTCGTCCCGATGCCACTGCTCCGGCATGCCCGCGGCGTGGAAGACGAGCTCCACGTCCTCCATCGCGGCGGGCAGGGTGCCCGGGGACGTGACGTCACCCTGGATGAGCCGCACGGAGGAGGGGAGCAGCTTCGAGGCCCGCGCCAGGTCCCGCACGAGCGCGCGGACGGAGGCGCCCTGCTTCACGAGCCGCTGCACGATGGCATTGCCGATGAGGCCGGTGGCCCCGGTGACGAGGACGTTCATGGGGCCGCAATCTAAGCCCCCGGGCATCCAAGCTGTACACCGCCGGTCCGACACGGCCCCAGCCGATCCGACAACCCGACCTGTTTCACGGCCCGGATGAAACAGCCGCCCCCGGGCCGCGGGCTTCCAAAACCTGTCCGACAGTCGGACAGGTTTTCGCTGTGCGCCTCCGGCGGGGCGCCCTGTGGGGCTCTCTCCTTCTCATCCAGGAAGACACGTTCATGCCCGAAGTGCTGGCCGGGGCTCCGTGCATCCTGGAGGTGGCGCCTGGACTTCGTTGCCTTGAGGGCCGCCGGAGTTACCGGTGCCGCGCGCCGCGAGGCTCGGGGCGGGAGCGCAGCCCGTCGAAGAAGATGCCGGTGAGGCGGTGCACGCGCTTGGGGCCCGAGGACTCCTCCGCGACGGCGAGGGAGATGGCCATCGCCATGCACACCACGTCGTCGAGCAGGACGTCGCTTCGAACTGCTCCTTCGCGCTGCGCGGCCTTCAGCAGGCGCTCGCCCTCGGCGGTCGTCGCGGCACAGCCCACGGTGTGACTCTTGAGGACGATGCCCAGCGACGCCGCCAGCCCCTTGTACAGGCCCGCCGAGTGCACGAGCTCCTCCAGGAAGACACGCAGCGCTTCGAGCGCGGGCAGCGACTCCGAGCGTTCGCGGCTCTCCCTCGCGAGCAGCAGCAGCCGCTCATCGCATGTCGCGGCGAGCAGCGCTTCGCGCGACTCGAAGTGACGGTAGAGCGTGCCGATGCCGACCTCCGCGCGCTTCGCCACGTCGCCGAGCGACGCGTCCGCGCCGCGCTCGGAGAACACGGCATGCGCCGCCGCGAGCAGCCGCTCCCGGTTGCGCCGCGCATCCGCGCGCAAGGCTCCGCCCGTCGCGTCCTCTTCCTGCATCTTCTTGGGCTGTTTCATCGCCACTTGAAAAGCGGAGGATAGCTCCGTATTCAACCGGAGCAATCCTCCGCTTAGCAAGCGAAAGGCAGGACCGGATGGCGACGAAGAGCGAGACCGTGGTGGTGCTGGGAGCGACGGGCGTGCAGGGAGGCGCGACGGCGCGGGCGTTGCTGAAGGATGGCTGGCGGGTCCGCGCGCTCGTGAGGGATCCGGCGAGCGCCAGGGCCCGGGAGCTGGAAGCGGCGGGCGTGGAGCTGGTGCGCGGGGACATGGGCGACCGTGCGTCGCTCGACCGTGCGGTCGCGGGGGCGTACGGCGTCTTCAGCATCCAGCCCGCTTCCCCGCAGCAGTCGTACCGCGTCACGGATGAAGACGAGGTCCGCTTCGGCATCGGCATCGCGGACGCGGCGAAGGCGGCGGGTGTGCAGCACTTCGTCTACACGTCGGTGCTGGGGCTGCGTCCCGGTTCGGGCGTGGGCCACTTCGAGAGCAAGTGGCGCATCGAGGAGCACGTCCGGGCAAGCGGCCTTCGGGCGACCATCGTGCGGCCGGGGACGTTCATGGAGCTGCTGCTGATGCCGGCCTTCGCGCCGTCACAGGGGAGGCTCCAGTTCTTCGCCCAGCCGGACCAGCCCATGCAGTTCATCGCGGGGGAGGACATCGGCGTGCTCGTCGCGCGCGTGTTCGCGGATCCGCGCACGCATGTGGGGACCGTGCTGGAGATGGCGGGGGATTCGCTCACCGGCAAGCAGCTCGCGGAGAAGCTTGGCCGGGCCACCGGGACGTCCCTCACCTACACGCGCTTCCCTCCAGAGGTGCTTGAGCAGGCCCCGTACCTGCGCCGGGTCGTGGACCTGGTCGATAAAGGCTGGGTGAGCGGAATCGCCGACATCCCGGCGCTGCGGCGGCTGGCGCCGGGCCTGCTCACGTTCGACGCATGGCTGGAGCGCGGAGGCGCCGAGGCGTTCCGGCGGCTTCCAGCCTCACCGTAGGAGTACCGCTGGATGAGCCGCGGTGAGAGGCCGGGTCGCGCGAGTTGATTGCGCCATGCAAGTAGTTTGGGTGCCGCGCTGGTAATGATTGTCATGGGTGCTGGGGGTGGGAGGATGGCAGGGCTTCATGTCTTGCAATGATTCCCTTCGAGAGGTCACGCCCATGAAAAGACAAGCGCTCGCGGTCGCTCTTTCCCTCTTCGCCACCGCCTGTGGTGGCGCGATGGAGGAGTCCTCCACGCTGGCAACCCAGGAATCCGCCCTTCTTTCGCTGACTGGAACATGGTGTCAGACGAGCTGGCCGGGATGTGCCGTCTTCGGTGGCAGCACCGTCACCCTGTCGAGCGGTGGCGACGGCTGCTGGCTGGTGGGCGACACGAAGTTCACGGGACTGACCGCAGGGACCACTCCTGGGATCTACACGGGAACGCGCCACATGTATGGCACGGGCACATGCCCGGGACATCCTGCTCCCCGGTCCGTGACCATCACGATGACGGATGACGACCACTTCACGGAAGTGGCGGGGGACTTCACGGCCAACTGGTACCGCTTGCACTGAGGGCCGTGTCCTAGAACGCGACGCACGGCTGGGAGTCGATGCGCAGCACCGACTCCTGGTCGCGTCAGGCGTGAGGCAACCGCGGACAGGTCCGAGAATGGCATTGCGTGGCTCCCCCGAAAGGATTGGGATGGGAGCATGACCGGCTGTTCGCGTGCGGGGCAGAGCGACTCCGGTACGACTCGGGGGAGGACGTCATGACGGGAGCCATCAGCCTGGAAGCACTGGCGGCGTACATCCGGGACGCGTTCAGGGACGTGCACATGGACGCCAGCACACCGGATCTCTTCTTCTTCGCCGGAGACGAGCGGCAGCACCCCTTCGCCACCATCATCACGCGGGACACCGAGCACGACCACCACTCGAAGCTGGACCGCGACGGCGTGTTCCGGCTGAACCTGGGCGTCAGCAAGGAGAGCTTCCAGAAGCTGTTCCCGGAGCTCGACCCGCACATCGACTTCACCGCCCAGGACGTGCTCCTGCCGCACCCGGTCCATGCGCGGATGTTCTGGCTGAGCGTGCTCAACCCCACCCACGAGACGTTCTACGTGCTGCGCCCGTACCTGAAGGAGGCCTACCACCTCCAGCTGAACCGGGGCGCCCGGGGCTGAGTCACGGCGTGCGGCTGCGGACCGTCTGCTCGTCCCGGGGCGTGTCCGCGTACCCGGTCATCTCCAGGTAGCCGCGCCCCTGCACGGGCCGGCCCTCGCGCGTGCCGTCCACGGACACCGCGCCCTCCCAGTAGCGCACCAGCACCGGCAGCTCCTGGTCCGGCAGCTTCGGCGTCACCGTCAGCTCCAGCGACACCTTGGGAACCTGCACGCGCCAGCCCGCCGGGTACTCACCCCCACGCGGGCTCTTCCACGTGCCCCGCCGCTCCAGCCGCATGTCGTCAGCGGTCAGGTGCACGGCCTCGCCCGTCGCGGGGATGTACGTGCCCGCGCTGAATGCGTCCTTCGTCCCGTCCTTCTTGCGCAGTTGGTAGAGCATCAGGTCGCTGCCGTCGGAGAGCTGGAGCGCGAACCAGTCCCAGCCCACCTGGTCCCCGCTCAGCGCGCTGGTGCTCCACTCGCGGTCCATCCAGCTGTCGCCCTTCACCTGCACCGTCTGCCCATCCACCGACACCGTGCCCCGCGAAGGCATGCGCGGCATCGAGTAGTAATAGGACGCGTTGCCCCGCTCCGCGCCCTTCTGGCTCAAGCCCTTGTCGCCCTGGAGCACGGGAGGCTTGCCCTCGTCCAGCGTCAGCTCCAGCGTCACGCCGTCGCCCTGCGCGCGCAGGTGCATGGGCCACGTGCCGTTGCCTTCGCTCCGCACGTCCCAGTCCTGAAGCCAGACATGGAAGGGCGCACCGTCCGCGCCCGCCAGCCCCTGCGCCGCGCGGCTGAAGCGCTCGTTGACGTGGAACTTCCCGGCGCTCACGTCCGTCAGCGTGAAGTGCCCCATGAACACCTGCCGCGTGCCCCAGCTGGACTCGCGCTGGGGCTGCTCCGGCGACAGCGCGCTGCGGAACAGCGTGAACTGGTAGCCGAAGGCGCGTCCGTCCTGCGTCTCCAGGTTGCCCGTCCAGTACCACCACTCGGTGCGGAAGTCGGGGTGGGGGCCGTGGTCCTCCGGGA
>NZ_RAWL01000349.1:0-9313 GCF_003668885.1 Corallococcus sp. AB049A
GTCTACGATCAGTCGGAGCTGGTGGGCTCCGCGCTGGGCGGCGTGGGCCGGGCCATCCTGCTGGGCGCGTTCCTGGTGGTGTGCGTGCTCTTCCTGCTGCTCGGGGACTGGCGCGCGGCGCTCATCGTCACGCTCACCCTGCCCCTGTCGCTGGCGCTGGCGGGGCTGCTGCTCAAGGCGGCGGGCATCGGGTTGAACACGATGACGCTGGGAGGCCTGGCCATCGCGGTGGGCCTGCTGGTGGACGCGGCCATCATCGTCGTGGAGAACGTCATCCACGACCTGCGCGAGGGCAAGGGCCGCCGCCCGGTGCGCGACGAGGCGCTGGCGGCGGCGATGGAGGTGGGCCGCCCCATCGCCTTCGCCACGCTCATCGTCGTCTCGGTGTTCATCCCGCTGTTCGCGATGACGGGCATCGAGGGCCGCATGTACCAGCCGCTCGCGGCGGCGGTGGTGGCGTGCCTGGCCGCGTCGCTCGCGCTGGCGCTCACGCTGGTGCCGGTGGTGTCCGGCCTCCTCCTGCGCGCGCCGGAGGAGGACTCGCCGGAGGACGTGTGGATCATCCGCAAGGTGAAGGCCGCGTACGCGCCCGTCCTGGAGAAGTGCATGCGCCACGCGGGGCTGGTGCGCGTGGTGGCGCTGGCCATCACCGTGCCCGCGCTGGGGCTGGCCTTCATGGTGGGCAGTGACTTCATGCCCCGGCTGGACGAGGGCGCGTTCCTGCTCCAGACGGTGCTGCCGCCGGAGGCGTCGCTGGACGAGGTGGACCGCCTCAACCACCGCGTGGAGGACGTGCTGCGCCAGTTCCCGGAGGTGGAGGACGTGGTGCGCCGCACCGGCCGCGCCGAGCGCACCGAGGACCCGATGCCCCACACCCTGTCCGACGTGCTGGTGGTCCTCAAGAAGGACTCCACGGGCGACCGCGAGGGGCTGGAGTCGCGGATGCGCGAGGCGCTGGAGAAGGTGCCCGGCGTGTCGGTGCTCTTCACCACGCCGCTGGGGATGCGCATCGACGAGGGCCTGGGAGGCAGCCCCGCGGACCTCTCCGTGCGCGTCTTCGGGCCGGACCTGGACACGCTGGCGGAGCTCGCGGAGCGCACGCGCGCGCTGATGGCGAAGGTGGACGGCGTGGAGGACCTGCGGGTGGAGCGGCTGAGCGGCCTGCCCCAGCTGCGCGTCACGGTGAACCGCGCCGCGGTGGCGCGCGTGGGGCTCACGCCCGGGGATGTCATCCGGGCCATCCGTGTCGGGCTGGTGGGCGAGGAGTTCGCGCAGATCTGGCGCGGCCAGCGCCGCTACGACCTGGTGCTCCGGCTGGCGGATCACCGCCGGGGTGACGTGAACGCCCTGCGCAACCTGCTGGTGGACGGGCACGACGGCACGCGCATCCCGCTGAGCCAGCTGGCCACCATCGAGGAGACCTCCGGCGCGGGCAGCGTGCGCCGCGAGGCGGGCAGCCGGCGCATCGCGGTGGAGGCCGGTGTGTCCGGCCGCGACCTGGGCAGCACGGCGGCGGAGGTGCGCGAGGTGCTGGCCACGCAGCTCAAGCTGCCCACGGGCTACTTCGTGGACGTGGGCGGCAAGGTGGAGAGCCAGGAGCGCGCGGCGCAGGCGCTGACGGTGGCCATCGCGCTGGCGCTGCTCGCGGTGTTCGTGCTGCTCTACCTCGCGCTGGACTCCGTGGCGGAGGCGCTGGTCATCCTGGCCACGCTGCCGGACGCGTTCGTGGGTGGCATCCTCGCGCTGCTCATCGCAGGAGAGACGTGGAACGTGTCCAGCCTGGTGGGGCTCATCGGCCTGTTCGGCATCGCGGTGCAGAACGGCCTGGTGCTGGTGGCGCAGACGAAGGACCTGATGCGCCGGGGCAAGCCCTTCGCGGAGGCCGTGCGGGAGGCGAGCCTTGGCCGCGTACGGCCCAAGCTGATGACCGCGGGCACGGCCATCCTCGGGCTGCTGCCGCTGCTGGTGCTGCCGCTGCATGGGACGGAGATTGAGCGTCCGCTGGCGGTGGTGATGGTGGGCGGACTCGTCACGTCCACCCTCTTCACGCTGCTGGCCCTGCCCACGTTCTACGCACTGGTGCATGGCTTCCAGGAGCGCGTCGCGGCGCGGCGGGCTGCTAGAAAGCACTCCGCATGAGCCTGTCACCGGAAGCGCTGGACGCGCTGCTGCGCCACCACCATGCGTTCCTCGCGTTCCTCACACCGCGTGTGGGGAGCCAGGAGGCGGCGCGCGAGGTGCTTCAGGCCGCGTTCGTGAAGGGCATGGAACAGGGAGGCTCCCTGCGCGAGGAGCAGAGCGCGGTGGCCTGGTTCTACCGGCTCTTGCGCAACGCGCTGGTGGACCGCCACCGCCGGGGCCAGCGGGAGGTCACCGCGCTGGAGTCCCTGTCCCACGAACAGCCGCTGTCCACCGAGGACGCGAGCGGCCTGGAGGCGACGGTGTGCGGCTGCGTGGCGGGGCTCGCGGGGACGCTCAAGCCCGAGTACGCGGAGGCCGTGCGCCGGGTGGACCTGGAGGGGCTGTCCGTGGCCGCGTACGCCGAGGAGGCGGGCATCTCCGCCAACAACGCGGGCGTGCGCCTGCACCGCGCGCGCAAGGCCCTGGGCCAGCAGCTGGTGGAGCTGTGCGGCCACTGCTGCGCGGAGGGCTGCGTGGACTGCGACTGCGCGCCCCCCGTGAAAAATCCGCTGTAAGAGCACGCGGGGCCGGGCGTCAGCGTGGGGGAACGCAGCTGGAGGTCACCCTCATGGACGTCGCCACCTTCACCCGGCCGGCCCTGCCCGCCGCCACCCTCGCCTTCCTCCTCTTCGCCATGGTGTTGCCGTCGGTGCGCCTGCGCCGCCGCACCGGCCGCCCGGCGCTGGTGCTGCACCGCTCCGGCCCGCCGCTCCAGCGCGTCATCGGCGTGGGCATGGCGCTGTTCATGGGCGCCATCGTGCTCTGGAGCGCGGCGCACCTCGTCCTGGGTGAGTCCGCGCTGGGCGTGTGGCACGTGCCCGCCGCGCTCCGGTGGAGCGGCTGGGCACTGGTGGCCGTGGGCTTCATCGTCACCGTGCGGGCGCAGGTGGAGATGGGCGCGTCGTGGCGCATCGGCATCGACTCGGACCGGACGGAGCTGGTGACGGGTGGCCTCTTCGGCGTCGTGCGCAACCCCATCTTCAGCGGGATGCTCGTGGTGGTGACGGGCATGGCGCTCGCGACGCCGAGCGCGTGGACCGTGATGGGCTGGCTCGACTACGTGCTGCTGGTGTCGCTCCAGGTGCGGCTGGAGGAGGACCACCTCTTGCGCCTGCACGGCGGCGCGTATCAGCGCTACGCGGCGCGCGTGGGCCGCTTCATCCCGGGGGTGGGCCGGCTCGAAGCCCCCGGCCTGGACGCCGCTTCGCGCATCACAGTGTGACGTCGGCGGTCACACCTCGCACGAAGCGCCCATGCGAACGTGCGCCGCCTGACGCTGTCATTCCACGTGGTTGCGATTTCAAACGTCGTGGCCCGGCCCTTGCTCGACAGGCGCCGGTGTCCTGGCTGCCGTACGGGCACGCCCATTTCGAGGTCTCGAGTGCACTGGAAATCTCCCTGGCTCCCCATGGTTCTGCTGCTCGGTGGTTGCGCGTCCGTGCAGAAGGAGCGCGGCCACATGGAAGTGGCCGCGCTCGTGGAGGAGCGGACAGGGTTGAAGACGCGCTGGAATCAGGGAACGCCGGAGGACGCACAGGTGCAGCAGCACCTGGACGCCCTGCTGGCCGGCGGCCTCACGTCGGACCACGCCGTGGAGGTGGCGCTGCTCAACAACCCCGCGCTCCAGGGGACGTACGAGGAGCTGGGCGTGTCCCAGGCGGACATGGTGCAGGCCGGGCTGCTCACCAACCCCTCCTTCGACGGGAGCATCGGCTTCCCGCTGTCCTCGGAGGGCGGCATCGAGCACGAGTTCTCCATCGTCCAGAGCTTCGTGGACCTCTTCACGCTGCCCCTGCGCAAGCGCGTGGCGAAGGAGCAGTTCCTGGCGGACACGCTGCGCGTCGCGCACGAAGCGCTGGTCACCACGGCGGAGGTCCGCCAGACGTTCACGGAGGTGCAGGCCCGGCAGCAGCTGGTCGCGCTGCGCCGTGAGGTGCTCCAGGCCGCGGACGCGGCGGCGGACCTGTCCCAGCGGCAGCGCGCCGCGGGCAACATCACGGTGCTGGCCCTGGCCACGGAGCAGGCCGCGCTGGAGCAGGCGCGCCTGGAGCTGGCCCAGGACGAGCTGGCGCTCGTTGAAGCGCGCGAACACCTCAACCGCCTGATGGGCCTCTACGGGCCGAGGGTGGCCTGGACGCTCACCGGGAAGCTGCCGGAGGTCCCCGCCTCCGAGGCGTCGCTGGAACGCCTGGAGACGCGCGCCATCGAGCAGCGGCTGGACATCGACGCGGCCCGCAAGCAGGTCTCGCTGTTGTGGAACGCGCTGGAGCTGGCGCGCAGCACGCGCTTCTTCGGCCGCGTGGAGGTGGGCGTGCACACGCACCAGGACGCGAACGGGCCGCGCCTGCTGGGCCCCACGCTGTCACTGGAGTTGCCCATCTTCGATCAGCGTCAGGCGCTGATCGCCAAACTGGAAGCGCAGCACCGCCAGGGCGAGGACCGGTTGATGGAGCTGGCCGTCAACGCCCGCTCGGAGGTGCGCGCGGCGAGGGCGAAGCTGGTGACGCTGCGGAACATGGCGGAGCGCTACCAGAAGGTCGTGCTCCCGCTGCGCACCACCATCCTCGATGAGTCCCAGCGCCAGTACAACGCCATGCAGATTGGCCTCCCGGCCCTCCTCCTCGCGCGGCGCGAGCAGGTGGAGGCCTGGAGGGCCTACCTGGAGACGGTCCGCGACTACTGGATGGCGCGGGCCGACCTGGAGCGGCTGGTGGGCGGACGCTTGCCCGCGCCCGCGCCCGCTTCCGCACCGACGCCTGAACCCACGCCTACGCCCGAACCCACCCATGAGCACCATGAAGCCCACTGACGAAACCGAAGACACCCACCCGGCCCCGGTGCTCACGCGTCGCGGACTGCTCGCGCGCACGGGCGCCACGCTGGCGACGGGCGCCCTGCTGATGCATGGCCGCACCGCGCAGGCGCAATCCAGCGTGCCCGGCGCGAAGGGCCCGCGTGAAGGGTCCGCCGCGGACACGGGCGGCAAGACCGCCCGCCAGTCGCATCTGCCGCCCGGAAGGGAGGGCCGCGACTACCGGCCCGTCGTCGTGCCCAACGGCGCGAAGCTGCCGTGGAAGGATGTAGGCGGCGTGAAGGTCTTCCACCTGGTGGCCCAGGAGGTGGAGCACGAGTTCGCCCCCGGCCTCAAGGCGCTGTGCTGGGGCTACAACGGCCACGTGCACGGGCCCACCATCGAGGTGGTGGAGGGCGACCGCGTGCGCTTCTACGTCACGAACCGGCTGCCCGCGTCCACCACGGTGCACTGGCACGGCATCCTGCTTCCCAGCGGCATGGACGGCGTGGGCGGGCTGAACCAGAAGGCCATCGCGCCGGGAGAGACCTACAAGTACGAGTTCACGGTGCGGCAGTCGGGGACGGGGATGTATCACTCGCACCACGACGAGATGACGCAGATGGCGATGGGCATGGTGGGGATGTTCGTCATCCACCCGCGCAAGCCGGTGGGGCCGCGCATCGACCGGGACTTCGCCATCATGCTGCACGAGTGGCGCATCGATCCGGGCACGCGGCGTCCGGACCCCAACGAGATGACGGACTTCAACATCCTGACGATGAACGCGAAGGCGTTCCCCGGCACGGAGCCGCTGGTGGTGCGCAAGGGCGAGCGGGTGCGGATCCGCTTCGGCAACCTGAGCGCGATGGACCACCACCCCATCCACCTGCACGGCTTCCAGTTCCGCATCACGGAGACGGACGGAGGCCGCATCCAGGAGAGCGCGCAGTGGCCGGAGACGACGGTGCTGGTGCCCACGGGGAGCACGCGCACCATCGAGTTCGTGGCGGACGAACCCGGCGACTGGGCCATGCACTGTCACATGACCCACCACGTGATGAACCAGATGGGCCACGACATCCCGAACATGATCGGCGTGAAGCCCGGAGGCCTGGACGCGAAGGTGCGCCCGCTGCTGCCCGGCTACATGACCATGGGACAGACGGGCATGGGAGACATGGGAGGCATGCACCACATGCCCATGCCCGCGAACTCCATCCCCATGGTGGGAGGCAAGGGCCCCTATGATGAGATCACCATGGGCGGCATGTTCACCATCCTCAAGGTGAGGGACCGGTTGGATGGCTACGGCGATCCAGGCTGGTACACGGCGCCTCCGGGAACGCTGGCGCAGCTCGCCCATGACGACGAACTGCGCCGGGACGGCATCGACGTGGGGACGCCATGACGAACGGTTTCTGCTGGTACGAGCTGCGGTCTCCCAGGCCCGAGGAGGCGCGGCGCTTCTACGCGAACGTGCTGGGCGCGGACGTCACGCAGGAGGTGTCCCCGCTGCCCGAAGCCGCCGCCGCCCGAGGTGCCCCGAGCCACTGGCTGGGGCACCTCCACGTGCCCGACCTGGACTCCGCCGTGCAACAGTTCGCCGCGCGGGGGGCCGAGCGGCTGGGACCGCCGCGCAAGTCCAGCGAGGGCATCGCCTCCACCGTGCTGCGGGATCCGCTGGGCGCGGTGGTCGCACTGACCTCCAGGACCGGGCGGGCCACGCACCCGGAGCTGGCGTGGCATGAGTTGCACACGGCCGACCACGGCCGGGCGTTGGCTCACTACATCGACCTCTTCGGCTGGCGGCCCACCGAGGCCCTTCAGCTGTCCCCCGAGGTCGGGACGTATCAACAGTTCACCTGGCGCGAGGACGGGCGCGGCGTGGGAGCCGCATGCAGCACCGCGCGCCTCCCGCACATCCATCCGCACTGGCTCTTCTACTTCGCCGTCGATGACCTGGACCGGGCCCTCGCGGCGGTCGTCGAAGGTGGAGGGCGGGTGGCTGGCGGCCCGCACGTCATGCCGGATGGAACACGCGTCGCGCCCTGCGAGGACCTGCACCGGGCCGCGTTCGGCCTGCGTCAGGCCCTGTAACCTGGAAGAACATGAAGCCCTGTTCAGCTTCACGGGCGTGATGGAGTAGATTGGCGGTCCCCTTGGAGGCCTCCATGACCGCCCCTCTGCCGACGCTGGAACGCCTTCCTCGCGGAGCGCTCACGCTGTTCCGCATCCGGGCGCTCCTGCGCATGGCCATCTTCGGCGCAATCGCCTTCGCCGTGGCGCTGGGGTTGAACTTCGCGGGCAACGAGCACTGGCCGTTCCTGCTGCCGTGCGCGGTGGTCCTGGGCTTGAGCGTGTTGACGGCGTGGTATCCGCAGCGCGCGCACGAGCGCTGGGGCTGGGCGCTGCGCGAGCACGACCTGGTCATCTCCCACGGCGTGCTCCTGCATGAGGTGGTGTCCATCCCGGCGGGGCGCATCCAGCACGTGGACGTGCATCAGGGCCCCATCGAGCGCTCGCTGGGGCTCGCGCGCCTGCAGATCTACACGGCCGCGGGCAGCGGCGCGGACGGAGAGATTCCCGGCCTGACGCGAGAGACCGCGGATGCCCTGCGCGAGCGGCTGGTGCGGCGCGAGGCCGACGATGTCGTCTGAGCCGGTGGCGCTGGCCTCGCCGGAAGAAGTGTCCTGGAAGCGTCTGAGCCCGAAGGCGCCGCTCGCGGCCCTGGTGCCGTTGTCGGGGATGATCGGACGCGTGTTGCTGGGCGCGCTCCTGCCCACGTACTTCGCGCATGAGCGCGGCCTGCCGGCGTTCGTCTGGGTCATCGTGATGGGCATGGCCCTGTCGCTGCTGGCGGCCGGGCTCTACGAAGTGGCCACGACGAGCTACCGCGTGGTGGATGCCCAGCTGGAGATCCGCTCCGGCGTCTTCACGAAGACGTCGCGCTTCATCGAAGCCGCGCGGGTGCAGAACACGGAGGTCTTGCAGCCCTTCGTGTCGAAGCTGCTCGGGCTGGTGGAGGTGAAGGTGGAGACGGCCTCCGGAGGCAAGGCGGACGGCCATCTGCGCGGACTGGCGCCGGAGGACGCCCAGGCGTTGATCCAATCCCTCCAGGTCATCCGGGGCGAAGGTCCTGCCGCGCTGCCCGGCGCGGAAGTCCCGGCGGAGCGGGTGCTCTCCGAAGCGAGCCTGGGAGGCCTGCTGCTCTACGGCGCGACCGCGCTGGGCGTCGGTGTCATCGCGGTGGTGATGGGCGCGATGCACGAAATCATGGAGACCTTCCACAAGCTGCTGCTGCCGTGGATGGAGGCGCACTGGGAAGCGCTGGCGGCGCCGGGAATGGTCTGGCTGTCCGCGGCGGTGGCGGCGCTCGCGGGGCTGTTCGGCCTCTGGCTGGTGAGTGGCGCGCAAGCGGTGTTGCGGTTCCATGGCTTCCGGCTGGTGGACACGGGCACGCACCTGCGAGCGGTGGGAGGGCTGATCACCCGCCGGCAGGTGACGGTGCGAAGGGCACGCGTCCAGCAGGTGGTGCTGGACGAACCGCTGCTGCGCCGCACGTTGGGCTTCGGTTCGGTGGAGGTGGAGACGGCGGGCGTCCGCACGGGGAAGGAAGCCGCGGACCGCGCGGAGCTGCTGGTGCCGGTGGTGCCCACGGCGCGCATGCCGGAGCTGCTGCGGGAGTTCGTGCCGGAGCTGCCCGACACCCTGCCCTTCCGGGGCGCGCATCCCAAGGCGCTCCTGCGAGCACGAATTCGCGCGGTGGGCCTGAGCGTGCTGGTGGCGGCGCCCGCGACCTGGTTCATGGGAGCCTGGGGCGCGGTCGCCTGGCTCCTGCTCCCCGCGCAGCTGTTTGGCGCCTGGTTCGACTGGCGCTTCCAGGGATGGCTCGTCACGGAGACCCTGGTGGTGGTGCGCCAGGGCTTCTGGCGAAGGCGCACGACGGTGGTGCAGCGCTCCCGCATCCAGTCCGTGCGAGCGAGACAGGGACCGCTGGAGCGGGGCTACGGGATCGGCCACGTGCGCATCGACGTAGCGGGCTCCCACGTCGTCCTGCCCAGCGTGGGCTGGGAGGAAGCCCAGGCCCTCATCGACGTGCTCCCGGCCCGCCGTGTGTCTCGAGCACCGCGACCGGCTGCCCGGCTTCCCGCGTAGCCGCCGCGTCAGCCCAGCGCCTTCATCCAGATGACCACGGCCACGGCCCCCGCGTCCGGAACCCCCTTCGCGCGCTCACCCAGGTAGCTGGCCCGGCCCAGTCGCGGCGACATGCTGGCCGTCGCCTCCGCGCCCTGCTCCGCCGCGCGAACCGCCTCCGCCCACGCCTCCCCCAGCCCCTTC
>NZ_RAWL01000034.1:0-35695 GCF_003668885.1 Corallococcus sp. AB049A
TTCCGTCCCCCCCACCCCCGGCCTCCCGGCCGGCAGGGGTCCCGGGCCGTGCACGGACGGTAGAGGGGGGCCGCGCATGAAGCGGTTGCTCATCGTGGACGACGAGCTGGCCATCGTGGAGGCGCTCGAGGACATCCTGTCCCTGGAGGGCTACGACATCGCCACCGCCTACAACGGCGACGAGGGCCTCCAGCGGATGCTGGCGTCCAAGCCGGACCTGGTGCTGTTGGACCTGATGATGCCGGTGATGGACGGCGGAGAGCTGCTGCGCCGCATCCGCGCCCACCCGGACCTGTGCGACCTGCCCGTGGTCGTCATGAGCGCGGGCCGCCTCACGGACGAGGAGCGCCGCGCCAGCTCCCACTTCCTCGCCAAGCCCTTCGAGCTGGACGACCTCTTGGGCACCATCCAGAAGCAGCTGCCCGCGGACGGGCCTCGCGCCTAGCCCGGCGTCGCGCGGAAGAGGACGTCGCGGTAGTACTGCAGCTCGCTGATGCTGGAGCGCAGGTCCGCGAGCGCGGTGTGCCCGCTGGGCGGCTTGCGCGGCTCCACCAGCGCCGGGTACCAGGCGCGCGTGATCACCTTCAGGCTCGTCACGTCCACCATGCGGTAGTGCAGGTAGCGGTCCACCATGGGCATGTGGTCGATGAGGAAGCGCCGGTCCGTGTGGATGGAGTTGCCCGCGAGGATGCCTTCGCCCAGGTCGCAGTAGTCCGCGATGAAGGACGTCACCTCGCGCTCCACCACGCGCAGGGACGACGTGGACGCGCGCACCTTCTCCAGCAGGCCGTTCTTCGTGTGCATCTCGCGCACGACGGGCTCCATGCGCTGGAGCATCTCCTCCGGCTGCCAGACGACGCGCTCGAACTCTCCCAGGGGCCGCAGGTCCGGACCCGTGACGATGATGCCCACCTCGATGATGCCGCAGGTATTGGGGTCCAGGCCCGTCATCTCCAGGTCGAGCCACACAAAGCGGATGTCACGAGAAGCCATTTTCCGGAGGGTCCTGGTCGCGAAGAGGGAAGTGTCCCTATAGCAGCCCGGAGCCCCGGCGCATCTGTGTCGTGGACGAATCCTCCCGCTGTGCCTGCCCGCGGTCCTAGAAGTCCACCAGCGCCTCGGCGGTCCACACGCCCTCCGGCTCCTGGCGCACGGACAGCCGCGTGAACGACGCGCCCGTCACCGCTACGCAGGCACCATGGCGAGCCTGCCCCGCGCGTTCACCGAAGCCGTGGCCGAAGAGGTTCAATCCATCCAGGCGCACCACGAAGCACTGGAAGCGCAGGCGCCGTCCGGCCATGGCGCCCACCACCGCGCGCAGCCAGTCCGCCAGCAGCTGTTCGTGGTCCGCGGACTGGCAGGCCACCTCCAGCTCCTCGTGCGCCTCCACGCTCCGGGGGTCCGTCACCCACGCGCAGAGTGCCAGCGCCGCCATCTCGAAGGCCTGCTCCATGGAGCGGCCCACGCCGCGCACCCCGAGCAATTCGTCGCGCGTGAAGTGCTCCCAGTGCGTCCGGGGCCTGCGGTCCTCCGCGTGCACGGTGTCCACGTCCATACGTCCTCCTCATGTCCTCGTCGTCAGAACCACCAACCGCCGGACAGGTCCGGCGCCACGTCCGACTTCCGGGCGGGATGGGCCTCCCGCGCGCGGGTGAGCCAGCGCCGCATCTCGTCCTGGGTGAGCGCGGGGAAGGTGTCATAGGCCTCGGAGACGTCGCGCAGGCCAGGGTCCAGCGTCAGCGCGTGCACGGCGTCCGCGCGGCCGCGGATGCGCTCCAGCGCCTTGGGTGTCGCCACGCCCACCGCCACGACGCGCTGGCGCGCGCCCTGCTGCTTCAGCGCCAGGAGCGCCGCGGCCACGGTGGCGCCCGTGACCATCCCGTCATCCACCAGCAGCACCGTGCAGCCCCGGATGCGGGGCGTGAGGCCGCCGCGCAGCTGCCGGGCCTGGTGCTCCACGTCGTCCACCTCCTGGTGCACGAAGCGCTGGAGCACGTCCCCGGACAGCTTCGTCTGGACCGCGGCCTGCGGATCCAGGAACAGCCCGCCCCCTTCCGTCACCGCGCCCAGCGAGAGGCGGCTCCCCGGCACGCGCAGCCTGCGCGCCACCCACAGGTCCAGGGGGGCTCCCAGCGCCCGGGCCACCTCGTACGCCACGCGCAGGCCGCCGCGTGTCAGCCCCAGCACACACACGTCCCCGGAGCGGTAGGGCGTCAACACCCCCGCGAGCTTCTGTCCCGCCTCCGCCCTGTCCCGGAAACGCATTGGCCAGCCTCCACCCCCGGAAGGTGCTCTTCGCCCTCGAGCGCGGCGGCGGAGGCACGTTCAGTGGCTCTCCTGGCGGCACGCCCGGGGGGCCAGGGCACCACGAGCGGCTCCCGCGCTAGGGTGCGGACCATGACGCCCATCGCCCTCGTTGTCGGTAGTGCCAGTCCCCACCTCGGCCGTTCGCTCGCCCAGGCGTTCGGCACGGACCCCGTGGGAGTGAAGCGCGAGCGCTTCCCGGATGGAGAACTGCACATCGAAGTGCCCCCGGAGGAGGTGCGCGGCCGCCGCGTCGTCGTCCTCCAGTCCTCCACGCCGCCCGTGGGGGAGAACCTGATGGAGCTGCTGCTGCTCGCGGACGCGTGCTGGCGGGCGGGCGCGGCGTCGCTGGAGGCGGTGATTCCGTACGTGGGCTATGCGCGCCAGGACCGGCGGGCCAGGCCCGGCGAGCCCCTGGGTGGCCGTCTGGTGGCCGACATGGTGTCCCATGGCCGCTTCACGCGGGTGTTCACCGTGGACCTGCACAACCCGGCGCTGGAGGGCTGCTTCGGCGCCCCGCTGGAGCACCTGTCCGCGCTGCCGCTCCTGGCGGACGCGCTGCGCCCCCATGTCTCCGACACGACGGTGGTGGTGGCGCCGGACCTGGGCGCGGTGAAGCGCGCGGAGGCGCTGGCGAAGCTGCTCGGCCGCCCGTGGGCGGTGGTGCACAAGGCGCGGCTGAGCGGCAACGACGTGGAGACGCTGGGCCTGCTGGGCCAGGTGCGCGGCATGCGCCCCATCCTGGTGGACGACATGGTGTCCACCGGCGGCACGCTGGCGGCGGCGGCGAAGGAGCTCAAGGGCGAGGGCTGCGTGGACGACTTCATCCTCGCCACCACGCACGCCCTCCTGGTGGGCCCCGCGCTGGAGCGCCTGCACGGCGTGCCCGTGAAGCGGCTGGTCAGCACGGACAGTGTGGAGCACCGGCAGGACCTGCCCTTCCCGCATCAGGTGGTGACGCTGGCCCCGCTGCTCTTGCGCGCACTGCGGCCCGACGCGCGTTAGTCTGCCCGGCCATGTCCGACACGCTTCTGACGCAGCTCGACGCCGGGGTCTTCTCCGTCACCTTCAACCGGCCGGAGAAGAAGAACGCCTTCACCCACGCCATGTACGAGGCCGCCACCGCCGCGCTCCAGGAGGCGGAGCGCCGCGACGACGTCCGGGTGGTGCTCCTGTCCGGCGCGGGCGGCGCGTTCACCGCGGGCAACGACATTGGCGACTTCCTGGAGCACCCGCCCACGGGCGAGGACAGCGCGGTGTTCCGCTACCTGCGCGCGCTGGCCGCCATGAGCAAGCCGGTGCTCGCCGCGGTGGAGGGCGCGGCGGTGGGCATTGGCACCACCATGCTGCTGCACTGCGACTACGTGGTGGCCGGGGAGAAGGCGCGCTTCGCCATGCCCTTCGTCAACCTGGGCCTGTGCGCGGAAGGCGCCAGCAGCCTGCTGTTGCCGCGCGCGGCGGGCTTCGCGCTGGCGTCGGAGCTGCTGCTCTTCGGAGACCCGTTCGACGCGGCCACCGCGCTGCGCGCCGGCATCATCAACAAGACCGTCCCGGAGGCGCAGCTGAAGGAAGTGGCCACCGAGCGCGCCCGCGCCCTGGCCCAGCGTCCCGCCCAGGCGTTGAAGGTGACCAAGGCGCTCATCCGCGGCCCGCTGCGCGAGCAGGTGGACGCCGCGCTCAAGCGCGAGGGCGCCGAGTTCGTCCAGCGCCTCACCTCCGACGAGGCGAAGGAAGCCTTCATGTCCTTCATGTCGCGCGGCCGGAAGTAGCCCTTTCGCGAAGAAGGACGCAGCACACCACCGGGTCCGCGTGCACAGCACGCGGACCCGGCGTCGTTTCAAGTCCCTAGCGAGGCGCGGGCGGCGCCTGCGGCGTCTTGGCCTTGTTGGAGAGGAACGCGCCGATGCTCGCGCCCTGGGCCTGCTTCAGCGCGATGCACTGGTCGACGATCTCCAGCACCTGGCGCAGCACGCGCTCGGAGCCGGGGACCTTGTCCGTGCGGGGCTCGAAGAAGGCGGCCACCTCCTTGCGCTTGCCCGCGTCGCAGTAGCCGGCGGCCATGTACGGCAGCCGCGAGCCCATGCCCTCCGGCATCAGGCCCGGCTTGTCGCCGGTGCCCACCAGCGTGTCGAAGTGCGTCTTCATGAACTCCACCGCGGTGTCGCGGGTGCGCGCGTCGCGGGACGCGCCCATCAGCAGCCACAGGTTCTCACGCATGTCCTGCTTGGGGTCGAGCAGCAGCTCCAGGTTCGCCTTCACCAGCTTCGGGTCGGTGACGTGGGACAGGCCGCCCAGGAGCTGCTGGCGCTGGTAGCGGCTCGTCTCGCCGCGCAGGGCCTCCATCAGCTTGCCGTGCAGGGCCGCGTCGCCGTGCTCCACCGCGATGGACAGCACCGCGCCCACCACGTCCGGGGCCACCGCCTTGCGGTCCTTGAGCCACGCTTCCGCCAGCGTGCGCGCCTCGGCGACGAGCTTCGGATCATTTCCCTCGTTGCCGGCCAGCTCCAGCAGGCGCGGACGCAGCAGGCGCAGGTCCTCGCTCTCACCGGCGCGCGGCTTGAAGCCCAGCTTGCGCGCGCGCGGCCCGAAGGTGTCGCGCACGTAGCGGGCGCGGTCCGCGTCCTGCGCCTCCGTGAGCAGCCGCGACGACACCAGGTCCATCAACTCCAGGCCCGCCTCCAGCACCTGCCGGTCCGGGTCCTCGGCCACGCCCGAGAGCAGCGGCAGCGCGTCCGCCGCGGGCATCAGCCCCGCCTGCGCCAGCGCCAGCGAGTCGCTCAGGAGCACCACGCGCTCCGCGCGCGACAGCTTCGTGAGGCCGGACTTCATCAGCTTCGCGCGCGTGTCGTCGGACAGGCGCATGCGGTAGTAGCCCGCGCCCTCCGCGTTGGGGAACACCCAGGCCGGGCACGCCTTGGCCTCCGGCAGCTCGACCTCCGCCTGGGTGTCCGTCATCAGCGTGCACGCGGTGGCGTCCTTGGACGCGCCCGGGTACTTCACGCACACCGGCACCTTCCACGACTGCGCGTCCGGGGCCTTGGAGCCCAGGCGCACGTAGCGCTCCTGGGTGAGGGCCACGCGCGGCTTGCCGCCGTCGCACAGCAGGGTCGCGGTGATGAAGGGCGCGCCCGTCTGGTCCAGGAAGCTGTTCATCACCTGGGCCACGTCCTTGCCGGACTCCTGCGACAGCGCGTCCAGGAAGTCCTTCGCGGTGGCGTTCCTGCCCGCGTGCGCGCGGATGTAGCGCTGGATGCCCTTCTGGAAGACGTCGCGTCCCAGCCACGTCTCCGCCATGGCCAGCACCGCGCTGCCCTTGCCGTAGGTGATGCCGTCGAAGGCGTTCTGGATGTCACCCGCGCCCTGGATGGGCTGGCGGATGAAGCGCGCGGCGACCAGGCTGTCCGCGTCCAGCGCGCCGTTGCGGTCCTGCACGCGCTCCACCGGCGCGTCCCACGTGGGCTGCCAGGACTCCAGGATGCGCGGGGTCATCCACGAGGCGAAGGACTCGTTGAGCCACAGGTCGTCCCACCACGCCATGGTGACCAGGTCGCCGAACCACTGGTGCGCCAGCTCGTGCACCTGCGTGCCCGCGAACGCGCGCTGGCGCCACACGGCATCCTCTTCCGGCCTGGCCAGGATGAGGCGCGAGTTGAACGTCACGAGGCCCGGGTTCTCCATGGCGCCGCCCATCAGCGGCACCGCGAGCACGTCCAGCTTCTCGTACGCGTACGGGATGCCGAAGTACGCCTCCAGGCGCTCCAGGATTTCCGGCGTCACCTTCGCGGCCCACGCGCCTTCACTCGCGCGGTTGCGCGGCGTGATGATGCGCGTCTTCACCTGCTTCTGGCCCGCGTCGCGCGCGGGCAGGAAGTCGAACGGGCCCACGCCGAAGGCGATGAGGTAGCTGGGCAGGGGCTGCGTGGGGGCGAAGCGGTAGATGTGCCAGCCGTCCGCGCCCTTCTCCTCCGCCAGCTGCGGCGTGTTGGTGACGGCCACGTTGCCTTCCGGCACGTGGAAGGTCAGCTGCCACGGCACCTTGAAGCCGGGCTCGTCGAAGGACGGGAACGCGCGGCGCGCGCCCAGCGGCTCGAACTGCGTGTAGATGTACCAGTCGCCGCCCTCGTTGACGCGGAAGGCGCCGGACGTCTCGCGCTCGGACGCGGTGCCCGTGTACGTCAGGTGCAGCTTCGCGCCGCCCACCGCCAGCGGCTTGTCCAGCGTCAGGCCCAGGAAGTCCTCGCCCGCGGAGGAGGGCTTGAGCGTCTGCGTGACGCCCGCCTGCTCCAGCGTGGCCTCCTTCACGATGAGGCCCTTGCCGTGCATCCAGATGACGTTCGTGGCCTTGGCCACCTCCAGCATCACGTCCACGGTGCCTTCGAAGGACTCCGCCTTCGGATCCATCTTCAGCACGATGGCGTACTTCGTGGGCCGCACGTCGTCCGGCAGCCGCAGCGCGGGCGGCCTGGGCGCGGCGGCCGCGCTGGGCCCGGAGACGGCGGGCGGCGTTTCAACGGCACCAGGAGCGGGAGCGTTGCCCTGACGGGCACCACATGCCGCAAGGAAGGTTGCGGTGGCCAGGGCCACCGGACGGAGCAGGTTGGGCATGGCCGCGCAGTGTGGACCAGAGCGGCCTGGCAAGGTAGCGACGTGCAAGCAGCGCGTGGCCTTGCTGTCAGGTCGTCTTCGCGATGGAGTGCGCCGCCGTGTCCGCTCCCCTCTCCCCGCATCCGCTGCCAGTGCAAACGAACACCCCTCCCGAGGAGAAACGGCCTCCGGAGCACCTGCGCCGCATCATCGGTTCACCACCCGGCCCCATCGTGGCGTTCCTGACGCGCGGCGTCTGGGCGCTGCTCACGGCGATGTCACCGGACGCGCGGGACGCGCTCGCGCGCTTCGTGGCGAGGCTGGCCTACACGCTGGGCATCCGCCGCAAGGTGGCGCTGGACAACCTGGCGCATGCGATGCCGGAGAAGAGCGAGGCCGAGCGCCACGACATCGCGCGCGGCGCGTACCTCACCATGGCGCGCGTGGTGGTGGAGTCGCTGCCGTCCGGTGACCGCATGACGCCGGACTGGGACCAGCAGGGCATCGAAGGGGAAGAGGCCTTCGCGGCGCTCAAGGCACACGTGGCCACGGGCAAGGGCGCGCTGCTGGTGACGGCGCACTTCGGCAACTGGGAGCTGGTGGGCCAGATGCTGATCCGCTGGGGCATCCCGCTCAACGCGCTGGTGCGGCCGCTCAAGGGCGCGCTCAACACGCGCATCGCGGAGAACCGGCTGGGCGCGGGCGCGGGGCTCATCTACCCGAAGGGCGCGATTCAAGAGATTACGGACGCGGTGAACCGCGGCGAGTCCGCGTACATGCTGCTGGACCAGGCGCTGCCCGCGAAGTCCGCCGTGTTCGTGCCCTTCTTCGGAAGGCTCGCGTCCACGACGCCCGCCATGGCGGTGGCCGCCGAGCGCACGGGCGTGCCGGTGTTCGTGGTGATGGGCGTGCGGCCCCCGGGTCCGGGCGCGCGCTACAAGCTGGAGGTGGAGGGTCCCATCCTCCCGCCGAAGCCCGGCGAGTGCGCGGACCCCATCACCGAGCACACCGCGCGCGTCACCGCCGCGCTGGAGCGCGCCATCCGCCGGCACCCGGAGCAGTGGCTGTGGCTGCACCGCCGCTGGAAGGTGCAGCCTCCGGCGCTCACGACGGCGCCGTCCCCCGGCCTGACCGAGGGCACGCCGTCGAAGTAGCTACTCCACGACCACGCGGCGCAGGTGCGCGCCCAGGCGCGTCACCAGCTCGTAGTGGATGGTCTGCGCCCAGCCGGCCAGGGACTCGGCGGACACGGACTCCTCGCCGTCGCGGCCCAGGAGCGTGGCCGTCACCGGGCGCTCGTCGGCGGTGGCGCGCGTCACGTCCACCATCAGGTGGTTCATCATCACGCGGCCCAGCACCGCGCACCGCCGCCCGTTCACCAGCACGTGCGCCTTGCCGGACGCGAGGCGCGGATAGCCGTCGTAGTAGCCCACCGGAAGCACCGCGATGCGCGTGGGCTCCGGGCAGCGGTACGTGCAGCCGTAGCCCACGTACGCGCCCGCCGGCAGCCACTTCACCACCTGGCTCCTGCACCGCCACGACAGCACCGGCTTGAGCACCGGCAGCTCCCCCAGCACCAGCCGCGCGGACAGCCGCGTCTCCGGCGAGGGCCACAGCCCGTACAGCGAGATGCCCACGCGCGCGGCCTCGTAGCGCGCCCGGGGCAGCACCAGCGCGGCGGCGCTGGCGGCGATGTGCCGCTGCAACGGCTTCGCGGGCTTGAGCTGCGCGGACAGGTGCGCGAGCGCCGTCTCGAACGCGTCCAGCTGCGCCAGCGCGTACGCCTGCTCCGTCACGTCCTCCGTGTTGGCGAAGTGGCTGAGCACGCCCACCGGCTCGAACACGTCCGGCGCGTCCGCGAGGAACCGCGTCTCCCGCGGCAGCTGATCCAACGTGAAGCCCTCGCGGCCCAGGCCCGTGTCGATGTGCACGTGGACTCGCAAGGGACGCGGCAGCTTCGCCGCGCGAAGGGCGGGCACCGCGTCCGCCCAGGAGCGGTCCGCCACCACCACGTCGATGCCCTGATGCGCCAGCACGACGGCCTCCTCCGGAGCCACCGCGCCCAGCACCACCACCTGCCGCGCGGGCAGCCCGCGCGCGGACTCGTGCGCGCGCACCGTGAGCGCGTCCTGCGGCGCGATGAAGTAGAGGACGTCCACGCCCGCGTGCACCACGGGCAGCACCTGCGCCAGGCCGTGGCCGTAGGCGTTGCCCTTGAGCACCGCGCCCAGCGCCCGGGGCGTGGGACCGGAGGACTCCAGCGCGCGGAACGCCGCCACGTTGTGCTCGAGGTGGGACGCGCTCACCTCCAGCCACGAGGAGTACACCGCATCACCCGGCCCGGCTCCGACATCCCGCACGTTCACACCTCCGCACCCGCTCACGTCGCTCCCGCCTCTACCAGCAAAGCGCAGGCCATGGGCGGCCGTGGCCGGAGGGCCACACAGGGCTGGATGCCACTCGGGCGGACGAGGGCGCTCCAGGAAATCCCACCCTCCACGGCCAGAGGGGCGTGCTCGGGTGGACACGCGCGGCGCGGCAGCGTGTGCCGGGGGACACCTGACAGGTGGGAGCCGCTGCGCGACATGTCGGGTGAGACGGCGTCGCGACAGGGGCCGATGATAGTGTCCCTTCCGTGGCCTCCCCGGAATTGCCCCTAGCCCAGGCCTTCATGACCGCCCGAGGAAGGACGGAGCCGGCAGGCGCCCTCCCCGTCCTCCAGGAGCGGCTGGCCCAGGCCCTGGAATCCGCCCGGCAGTCCTGGCCGGACATCCCGCTGGAGGGGCCTCGCTTCGCGGCGCACCTGGCCCGGCTGGTCCCCGCGGACGGCCACGAGGACGCCTGGGGCCGGCTGCACATGGCGGACGTGTACCTGGCCCGGGCGGCGGCGGACGGCGTGCCCGCGGCGCTGGCCACGTTCGAGCAGCGCCTGATGCCAGAGGTGGACGCGGCGGTGGCGCGGCTGAAGCTGCCCCCGGCCGGGCTGGACGAGGTCCGCCAGGCGCTGCGGCAGCGCATGCTGGTGGGCAGCACGGAGGCCCCGGCGCGGCTGGCGGCGTACCCGGGCACCGGGCCGCTGGCGGGCTGGGTGCGCGCGGCGGCGCTGTGGCTGGCGCTGGACTGGCAGCGGCAGCGCTCCGGGCAGGCGCAGTCGGAGGACGGCGACCTGTCCATGCTGGTGGCGCCCGGGGACGACCCGGAGCTGGCGTACCTCAAGCAGACCTACCGCGCGGAGTTCAGCGCGTCCTTCCAGGCGGCGCTCGCGGCCCTGTCCGCCCGGCAGCGCAACTTCCTGCGGCTGAAGTACCTGGACGGGCTGGGCATCGACCAGCTGGGGGCGCTGTACGGCGTGCACCGCTCCACGGCCGCACGCTGGGTGGTGGGCGCGCAGGAGGAGCTGCTGGACGGGACGCGGCAGCGGCTGACGGAGCGGCTGCGGCTGACGCGCTCCCAGCTGGACAGCGTGCTGAGGCTCATCTCCAGCCAGCTGGACGTGAGCCTCAGCCGGCTGTTGCGCACGCCTCCCGAATAACGCGGCGCGCGAGCGGCCGTCCCCGCGCGACGTGCCCGAGAATCCGGGCGGGGCATTCGAGGCCAGTGCGTTAAAGAGGGAGGGAGATGCGAACGCTCTTCATTGGAGATGTGCACGGCTGTTCCGCCGAGCTGGACGCGCTCCTGAAGGCGTGTGACTGGAAGCCGGGCGACCGGGTGGTGCTGGTGGGCGACCTGGTGGCGAAGGGGCCGGACTCCGCCGGCGTGGTGCGGCGGGCGCGCGAGCACGGCTTCCTGGCGGTGAAGGGCAACCACGACGCGCACGTGCTGCGCTGGCATGGAGGCCGCGCGGCCAAGGGCAAGAAGCTCAAGCCGGAGCACCGCCAGGTGCTGGACACGCTGAGCGCCGCGGACTGGGCCTGGATGGAGACCCTGCCCTCCTACCTGCACCTGCCGGAGCTCAACGTGCTGGCGGTGCACGCGGGGCTGGTGCCGGGCGTGCCGCTGACGGAGCAGCGGGAGGAGTTCCTCTTCAACCTGCGCAGCATCGCGGCGGACGGGACGCCGTCCAAGCGGCTGGAGGCGGGCGAGCCCTGGGGCAGCCTGTGGAAGGGCCCGGAGCTGGTCATCTTCGGCCACGACGCCATGCGCGGCCTGCAGAAGCACCCGTTCGCGGTGGGCCTGGACTCCGGCTGCGTCTACGGAGGCAAGCTCACCGCGTACGTCCTGCCGGAAGGGAAGTTCTACTCCGTGCCCGCGGCACGCGCGTACATGGCGCTCTAGCTCAGGGCTTCGCGCCCGGCGTCTTGCCGGCCTTCATCGTCGCCATGCGCAGGCCCTCCTGCGCCTCCGGGTCATCCGGGAAGAGGGCCGCGTTCTCCTGGAACACCTTCAGCCCGTCCTCGGTCTTGCCGGACATCATCATCCCGTAGCCCACGTGGCCGAGCACCTGGGGCGACAGGCCGACTCCCTTCGTCTTCCGCGCCCAGGCGATGACCGCGTCCGCGCCCTTCACGCGCGAGAGCAGGTCCGCCGTCATCACCGGCGACTTCAGGTGGTCCGGCACGGGCTTCCAGCCGTACTCCGCGGCGATGCTCGCGATGATCCGCTCGAAGAGCAGCACGCCGTTGTCCGAGTTGGCCATCAGCACCACGCCGCTGCCCGAGTCCCCCAGCGTCATCACCGTGGCGGTGAAGCCCTCGTTCCACCCGCCGTGCTCGAAGCGGTCCGACGCGTCATCCACCATGTAGCCCAGCCCGGAGGGCCCGGACTGCTTCGTGAGCATCTGCCGCGTCATGGCCTGCGACAGCACGCGCTGCGACTTGCCGGCCTTCGCCTTCGCTACCTCAATCTGGAGGAGCGCCAGGTCGGACGGCGTCGTCCACAGCCCCGCGGGCGCCAGCTCCGGGTAGACCTTCCAGCGGCCCTCCACGGTTTCCCCGCTGGCGCGCGTGCCCGCGGCCGTGCGCCCCGCGAGCTCCGGGGGCAGCGGCTGTTCGAACGTGCTGTGCTTCATCCCCACCGGCTCCAGCACCGCTTCCTTCATGAGCCGAGGGAAGGGCTTGTTCGTCACGTCCATCAAGAGCTTCTGCACGACGACGTAGCCGCCGCCGCTGTAGCGGTTCTCCGTGCCGGGCACCGTGTCCACGCGCACCGCCTCCGTGTTCGCGGGCTTCTGTCCGTCGAGGATCTGCTGGAGCGTGGGCAGCGGCTCGCCCACGCCGTAGCCGGGGAAGCCGTGCACGGTGAGGCCCGCGCTGTGGCTGAGCAGCCGGCGCAGCGTCACCTTCTGCTCGCGCGTGAAGCCGTTGTCGGGGACCTTCCAGCACTTCAGCGCGTCGTTGACGTTCGCGTCGAGCGACAGCTGGCCCTGCTCCACGGCGCGCAGCGCGGCCAGCGCCGTCACCGGCTTGCTGATGGACGCGGCCTGGAACAGCGTCTCCAGCGTGACGGGCTCCTTGCCGCCGGCCTGCGTCACGCCATACGTCTTGCTCCACACCAGCGCGTGCTTGTCATAGACCGCCACGCTCAGGCCCGGGATGCGGTACAGGTCCATCCAGCGCTTCACGGAGAGGGATTGCGGCTTCTCCCCCGGCAGCGCCAGCGGCGCGAGCCTCGCCTCCACCCGCGCGACGCGGGCGGACTCGGAGGGCCGCGCCGTCCACTGCATGGTGGACGGTGGGGCGGCCGCCGTGAGCAGGACGACCGCCGAACAGCCCAGGAACAGCGCCGGGACGAAGCGAGGGACGGCTTGGGACATGACGGACTCCGGGGTTGACCCGCGGGGACAGACGGTCAACCTACGAAGTCATGACTGCCTTTGGGCCTTGGCCACTCCTCGCGTTCGTCATGGTTTGGCCATGACGAACGCGAGTGTCTTCAATATGGCAGTGCTTCGCCGCGCGCCCGTAGAGCCCTGTCGTGGGTTCAGGGTTGAGCCGCCTGCACCTGTGAAGACACCATCGAGAACAGCTGCGGATCCAGGTGTGCCTTGGACGCGGACAACAGCCGCGACTCCACCGCGCGCGGCGCGTCCTCGTGCAAGGACGTACGGCCGCCCTCCACGACCTGCACCACGTCGCGGTACACCGTGGCCTTCGCACCGTCCGCCCACGTCACCGTGAAGCCCCGGTAGCCCAGCCCCGGGTCGGGCAGGGCGCGCTTGCCTTCGGGCAGCGCGTTCATCGACTCGCGCAGGGCGCGAGCGTCCTCGTCGGACAGCGCCCACGAGGGCGCCTCCCGGCCACTGAAGAGATCCACGCTCACCCGAGCCGCTGTCGCCATGGCACGCTCCTCCGCACCCGGCGCGTCCGCCGGTGCACCACCCCTCGCGCAAGCCCAGACTCCCAGAAGCCCCAGGCCCGCGGCCATCCACATGCCTCGAAATGACCGTTTCATGTCATGCCCCCGTCAGGTTGTTGTTGGATGGGATACGGCCAAAGCCTTTCAAAGTTCCATCGCGGGAACCCCGCTTTCCGAATCTTTGGCGCCTGACGCGCTAAGCCAAGCTTGACCATGGATTGAAGATTTGAGCTGCGAGTATCTTCCGCCCGCCCCCGGGGCTCTGACATATTCCGTGGACAGCGTCATTTTCCGGAGGAGTTCAACATGGCCCGCACCTCGAACCTCATCAGCGCCCTGCTCCTCGTGAGCGCCTGCCAGAAGCCCCCGGAGGCTTCCTCGCCGGCCGTGCCCGTGGCCGCGCCGGAGGCCGTGCGGGTGAAGGTGGCGCCGTTCTCACTGTCGGTGCTGCAGGACGCGGCGCCGTCGGGCTGTACGTGGCTGCGCCTGGAGTCAGACGGCAGACGCAGGGCCCTGGTCACGGTGGACGCGGCGTGTGACGGGTTGCAGCTCGCGTGGAGCGCGGATGGGAAGCACGCGGCGGTGCGGGACCCGGCCGGCAGCGCGCGCGGCCCCGGGCGCGTGTGGGTGGTGGACCTGACGTCGGGCCAGGGCGTCGCGCAGCTGCTCCCGGACGAGGGGCTGACGGGCGCGGTGGGGTTCGACTCCGTGGGGCGGCTGGTGGCGTTGACCGCGCACACGGGCGAGCTGGTGCGGCGCGACGACGCCTTCCTCTTCGAGGGCCGGCGCATCCCCATCCCGGAGGAGGACGAGGGCGCGGGGCTCGCGCACGCGTACCGGCTGGAGGCGGGGGCGTGGAAGCGCATCGAGACGGTGGCCACGCGCGGGGACGCGGACGCGGTGTTCGCGCTCACCACGACGGAGATGCTGGTGTCCTCCACGGTGGCCGGGGACGCGGACGCGCTGGTGGCGCAGGGCCTGGAGGAGGACAGCCACGACGCGGCCCGGCTGGACGCGGTGGTGCCGCGCCGGGGGCACGACGTCTTCGGCGGCTGGGCGCGCGTGGAGTCGCGGGGCGGTCCGCTGTTCGCGTGGCAGACCGCGGGCGAGCAGACCGCGCTGATGATGCCGGTGCGCTGGGAGCTGGAGGACGGCCACCTGGGCGAACCCGAGTGCCTGGCCCTGCCCGCCCAGAGCCCCGTGCGGGCGATGGCGCGCGGGGACCTGCTGCTGCTCGCGGGCGAGGCGCAGGTGCGCGTCTACGACGTGGGCACGCGGCGCCTGGCGGCGTCCTTCGACGGGTTCCGGGCCGCGCGCTTCTGGCCGGAGCCCGGTTCGCGGGTGCCGCACGGGGCCACGGCCGCGTCCGCGCAGCCCTAGAACTGCCCGGTGCTCTTGAGGGTCGCGAACATGATGGCGCCGTAGGCGCCGCCGCAGAGGCAGCAGGAGAGCAACGGCGCGATGAGCGCGCCCGCGGCCGCCGTGCCCCAGCTGGTGCGGTGCAGCGTCCGGTAGGTGAAGACGCGCAGGCCCATGGCCCAGAAGGGCGCGGCGTACACGGCGACGAAGGGAATCACGCCGACGATGTACGGCGCATGGGAGAGGGCGTGCGCGCGCATCGTCACGGAGAAGCCGCGCTCCACGCCGCCCATGCGGAGGATGAGGTGGTCCACGGCCGCGTTCACCAGGGTCATGCCGGTGACGAACAGGGGCGTGAGCAGCGTCACCACCCCCATGCCCACGGTCATCCACAGCTTCACGTCCTGCTCATTCGCGCGCATTTCCCTGTCCGGCATGAACCCCAGGACGACGGCGAAGATGACGATGTAGAGGAGGCACGTGCTCAGGAAGCCGGCGATGGCCGACAGCAGCACGAAGCCCATGGAGCTGCCCACGGACGCGTCCGGGTTGACGCCCTTCAGGGTCTCCGTGGGCCGCATCAACATGCCAAAGCACGTGCGCCAGAAGGCCTTGAGCGTCCCCAGCTCCTCGCGCTGGTCCCACGGCAGCTGGCCCAGCGGCTCACGCTCGTGGCAGGTGGCGCAGATGGCGCCCTCGGGGCCCTGGCGCAGGCAGCGGGCGCAGGCGAACGCGCCACAGCGCTGGCACGTGGCCACGCTCCGCCATTCGGGGTGCACGGCGCAGACGGGCTCGGCGCCGCCGGGGGCCGGGGCCACCAGCAGCGAGGCCCCGCACCGCGCGCACGTCTCCGCGCCGGGAGCGAAGGGGGCCTGACAGGAAGGACAGGAGGGCGTCATCGCGCCCATCCTCTCACGGCTCCGGCGGAGATTCGGGATCCACCGGCACCGAGGGCGACGTGCTCCCGGCCGGGGCCACCATGCCCGGCGTGCTCCCCGCGGGGGTCACCATGCCCGGCGCCTTCGGAGCTCGGGCCTCCTGCGCGGCCCGGACCTGACGGGCCCGCTTCGCCTGGGCCAGCGCGTTCTTCGCCGCGCCCGCGTCCCCCAGCGCCCGCTCACGCTTCGCCAGCGCGTCCCACAGCTCCGGCGCGTCCGGGTGCAGCGTCACCGCCGCCCTCAAGAGCCCCCGCGCCACCCTGGGCGAGCGCGTGTCCAGGAGCCGCTTCAGGAAGCCCGCGGGCGACAGCACCAGCGAGCCCTCCGGCGTCTCGAACGCCTCGCGCACGTGCGGGATGCCCTCCGCCTCCCGGTCCGCCTCCATCAGCCCCACGGCCTGCGCCAGGTGCGCGTCCATGGACTCCGGATGCAGCTCCGTGGCGCGCTCCAGCCAGCGCATCCGGACCGAGGGCTTTCGCTTCGCGCGGTCCGCCAGCGTCAGCAGCTCGTCCGTGTAGTCCGGCCGCACGGCGGGGGCGCGCACCGCCGCTTCCTTCAGCGCGGGCCACAGCTTCTCAGGGTCCTTCGCCGCCTCCAGCCGGGTGCGCTTGAGCGCCGGCACCTCCGCGCGCTTCCACCCCGCGACGAAGCGGGCCACGTCGCCGCGCACGGCCGGGCTGAAGCGCTCCGCCTCCGGGCACTTCAGCGACTCGCACGCGGCCAGGTAGTCCGCGAAGAAGCCCGCCGCGCCCTGCGTGCGGTAGGAGCGCAGCCGCTCCGCGCCCATGGCCTTCTCCACCGTGGCCGCCATGTGCGCGCCCACGCGGATGAAGAGCGATTCGCCGCGAGGCTCGTGCGCGCCGCGGATGCGCTCCATGGCGCCCCGGCCGTCCCGGGCGATGGCCGCGCGGTCGAAGAGCGCGGACACCTTCGTGAAGGCCCCCGCCAGGTCCGTCTCCGGCGGCAGCATGCCCGGCCCGCGCGTGGCCCAGTCGTGGTACGCGAGCCCGTAGCTGGCCAGCCGTCCCATGCCCTCGTGGACGACCGCGTCCACGGGGTCCGTGAAGTGGCCGCCCCGGGCCGGCGCGCCCTCGTCCAGCACCGTCTCCATCAACCGGATGGACAGCCGGCGCAGCCGCTTCGCCTCGTCCTCCACGTTGGTGGCCAGCGCGATGGCCGTGTCCTCCGCCGGCAGAATCACCAGCAGCGTCGTCGTCTCCGGCTGTCCGCCCGCGTGCGCGACGAGGTAGTGGCCCCGCAGCGGATACGTCGCGAAGCCCATGCCGTAGTCGGTGATGTGCCCGTCGCGCGTCACCATCGTGGCCTGCATGCGGCCCATCGTCTCGCGCGTGACCAGCTGGTGGTCCAGCACCGCGCGCGCGAAGCCCAGCAGGTCCTCCACCGTCGCGCGCGTGCCTCCACCGGCGAAGCGGCTGGTGACGTCCAGGAAGCGCGACGGCTTCAGCGTGGCGCCGGAGATGCGGTAGCCCACCGCCTGCTGCGCGTCGCGCGTGCTGATGTCATCCACGTCCGCGTGGCTCATGTTCGCGGGGCCGAAGACGTGGTCGCGCAGGTACTCGCGGTAGGACTGGCCGGAGGCCGTCTCCACCGCCGCGCCCAGCAGGTTGAAGCCCCACGTCGTGTACAGGTAGCGCGTGCCCGGCTCCGACACGAGCGGCCGGTCCGCGAACAGCCCGATGGCCTCCTTCGTCGTCACCGGCTTCGTGTTGTTGCCGGCGCTCGGGCTGTCGTAGGTGGGCACCCCGCCCAGGTGGCCCAAGAGCTGCCGCACCGTCACCGGCCACTGCTTCACCGGGTACTCGGGCACCAGCGTGTGGATGTCCGCGTCCAGGTCCAGCCTGCCCGCCTGCGCCAGCTGCATCACGGCCACCGCCGTGAAGGACTTGGTGATGGACGCCATGCGGTACGTGGTGCGCACCGTGGCCGGCAGCTTCCTGGCCAGGTCGCGGTAGCCGTAGCCGTGCATCCACCGCTGGCCGCCGCGCATCACGCCCACGGACAGGCCCGCCGTGGGGCCCTGCTTCAGGTCCGCGCGCACCAGCGCGTCCAGCGCGCGCTGCACCTCCGGAGGAAACCCGGAGGAGGCCTTCGCGTCCGGCGCGGGCGCGACCTGCGCGCTGGACTCCGGCGGAGCCGCGGGGGCCTCCTGCGCGAACGCGGGCCCGGCCTGCACCACCAACCACAGCGCGACGAAGAGCCGCTTCATGGCACCGCCTCCGCGGTCTCGCTGCTCGCACTGCTGGCCGGGGCATCCTCGCTCGCGGTCTTGAGCGCCGGAGCGGGCACCGCGCCGTCGTCCATCCAGCCCGCCAGCAGCGCGTCGGAGACCAGCTGGCCCAGCAGGTCCAGGCCGTGGCCGCGCGGGTGCACCAGGTCGTCGTGCATGAACCCCGCCTGGTTGAAGCGCGCGAGCGACCCCGCGCCGCCCATCGCCGCGTAGAGGTCGAAGAAGCCGCAGCCCTCCGCGAGCGCCACCTCTCGCTCGGCCTGGATGGTGGCCTCCAGGAACGGCCGCTGCGTCAGGGGCTTGCCCTTCGCGTGGCCGTCCTGCACCGCGTCCATGGGGCCCACCACCAGGCACGCGCTGCCCGGCGCGGCGGCGCGGGTGCGGCGCAGGAGCGCGGCCAGGTCCTGGCGCACGGTGGGCAGGTCCGTGCGCTTCCACTCCAGGCGCTTGGACTCGTTGCCGCCCAGGAAGAAGAGCAGCAGCTTCGGGTCGCGCTGCTGCAGCTGCGCCTTCAGCGCGTCCTCCTCCAGCCGGGCATACAGCGTGGCATCCGCGGACGGCACGCCCAGCATGTCCAGCACGATGCCGGCCTCGTCCTTCTGGAGCACCACGCCCTGCACGATGGCGCCCCTGCCCTCCGCGGTGACGTCCAGCCACTTCGCGCCCGCGGGCAACTCAAAGGACGTGGTGCGGCTGGCCCCGTCCCCCCGAGGCTCCGTGCGCGCGAGCACCGTGCCATCCACGGACACGACCAGGGGGCCCGCGCCCTTCACGTCCTTCCACCACAGCGTGCCGCGCGGCTCGCCCTCCAGCTTGAAGCGGCCCCGCGCGCGGTCCTCCGTGGCCAGGTGGTACACGCCGGTGATGCCAAACGGGTGCGGCGGCGCCTTCAGCTCGCCCAGCGTGCGCGGCTGCCAGCCATGGCTCACCGCGGCCGTGCGATTGCGTCCGCCGTAGGGCGCCATGCGGTCCACCAGCAGCACGCCCCGGCCTCCGTCGCCGAAGCCCGCCGTCAGATCCTCGCGGACCACGTCCACGATGCGGTCCCCCGCGATGAGCGAGTTGCCGAACGCGGCGATGACGGTGGGCGTCGTCCCCGGTGTCTCGAGGAGCCCGTCCAGCGCGGTGTAGAACGGCGTCAGCGCGGAGCGCGCGCAGCCGGTGTCATCCGTCTCCAGGCACGGGTCCTCCACCCTGCCCCCCGGAGCCTTGAGCCGCGTGGCCAGCGCGTGCAGCTGTCCGCCGCGCTCGCTGGTGGGCGGCAGCGCGCGGAACTCGGAGCGGCGTGGCTTGCTCGCGGCGGGCGCGGTCAGGCTCGCGGACGCGGGCACCACCGCGGGCTCGGGCCTGGCGGAAGGCTGCGACGCTTCGGACGTGGGGCGCGTGGCACCCGCCCCCTGCGGCGCCGGCACGGAGTCCGTCGCGGGCGTCGTCGTCAGGGGGAAGCGGTGAGGGGGTGTGCGGGACTCGCACCCGGGGAGCAGGACCCCCGCCAGGACAGCGAGCAGCCCCGCCCGCCAGAGCCCCCGCGAGACATCGAGAACCGTCATGTGGTCCGCGAGCGTAGACGAAAGCCCGGGGACACGCATGTTCTGGACCCCACGCTCGGCCGCCATGCGGGCCGCCCCTGCGTGCCATCCCGGACACCCATTCCGTCAGGCACCACACGTCCAGGCCCGGAGCGCGCGCGGAAGAACCGGTTTTCTGCGCCCCCAGCGCAAATGCAGGGTCAGGCCGCGAACAGGGTCCCTTCACATGTCGCGTCGCGGCCCCAAATTATCCGCCGCGATTATGGCGAAGAACCGGCTCACAACGTGGACGAAGCTCCACCGGCGATTTGGCGACCACGTGCGCCGCATGCGCAACAGCCGGTCGCTCACGCAGGAAGCGCTCGCGGAACGCAGTGACCTGTCGGTGGACGCCATCCGCCGCATCGAGCGGGGCGCCTTCTCTCCGTCGCTCGACACGCTGGGCAAACTGTCCGTGGGACTGGACGTGTCACTCAAGACGCTCTTCCACTCCTTCGAGTCGGAGCGCGCGGACGGCGTGGCGGAGCTGTGCGACTTCCTCGCGAGCCGCTCCGGCTCCGAGCTGAAGCTCGCCTGGCGCGTGCTCCAGGCCATGTTCGACGAGCGTTGAGCAGGCGTTGCCGGTCGCACCCGGCAGATGTTCCCTGTCACTCCTGTCTTGATTGCCCTAAGCGTCGGGGCCCATGAGCCGCGCGCCTCCCACCCTCCTCCTCGTCGAGGACGACAGCGACCTGCGCGACGCGCTCGTGGACATCCTCCTCGCGGAAGGCCACACCGTCGCCGCCACGGCGAATGGCGACGAGGCGCTCGCGTGGCTGGAGTCACACCCCAGCCCCGCGCTGGTGCTGGTGGACATGTGGACGCCGCGCAAGGACAGCTGGCGGCTCCTGGACACGCTGCGCCGCGAGCCGCGCTTCGCGGACCTCCCCGTCGTGGCCCTCTCCTCCTCCGAGGAGCGGCACCCCGCCATCCGCGAGGTGCTCGCCAAGCCCTTCGACCGGGAGGCCCTGCTCGCCGGGGTGCGCCGCTTCGTGCACCCGCTGCACTGAAGGCCTCAGCCCCCGGTGGTCCGCTGCCCCAGCTTCACCGCCATGGCCGGGTCCAGGTGGAACGAGTCGAAGAAGCGGTCCGCGTCCTCGGGCGCGCGTCCCTCCGGGTGCAGCAGCAGCTGCTGGTACAGGCGCGGGCCCACCATGAAGAAGCGGCCCCGCAGGCGTCGCGGACCGGACAGCCCGCCCACCTCCTGGCCCGGGAAGCCGCCCTCCATCTGCAGCGGCTTCGCGGTGATGGCCGTCGCGCCCAGGGCCTCCAGCGCGCCCTGGCTGGCGCGGTCCACCACGTCGCGCGGGCGCACCTGGGCCACCGCCGCGAGCGGGAAGTCCGTATAGGAGACGTAGTAGGCGGTGTCCTCCTGCGTGCGCGCGGCGATGAACGTGTGCAGCGTCACCTCGCCCACGTCGGTGGGCTGCACGCGCCGCTCCTCGGTGACGGGGCCGGGGAACGTCACGCTGAAGCCCCCCTCCCGCGACTGGACGACGGAGGACGGCGACTGACGCACGGGCTCGGCGGAGGCCACGGGGGGCTCGGTCCGCGTGCGGCCCGCGCACCCGCCCAGCACCAGCAGGGCGGCGGCCAGCGGCACGGCCCGGGAGGACTGCTTCTTCATCCAGACGGCTCCTGACATGGGGCCGCAAGGTACGCCCTGCCCCGCCCGGGCGCATCCCTCCGCTTCACCCGCGCCCGCTTCAGGCAACGGTTGCCCTGGCCTTCAGTGCACCGCGCTGGAGCCCTCGGCTCCGGGTTCCTCCTCGGAGTCGGAGGGCGCGGACGGCTCAGGAGGGCCGGAGGACACCCGGGCCAGGTGGACGCGGAACACGGAGCCCTGGCCGGGGCGGCTCTCCACCTCGATGCGGCCGCCGTGCGCTTCGATGATCCGCCGCGACACGGACAGCCCCAGCCCCACGCCCGGCGCGCGCTGCTTCGCGTTGCCCGCGCGCTGGAACGGGATGAAGAGCCCCTGGAGGTCCTCCGGCGACATGCCGATGCCCTGGTCCGTCACGGCCAGCACCACGTGGCCGGCGTCGCCGCGCACGGCCACCTCCACGCGGCTGCCCGAAGGGGAATACTTCAGCGCGTTGCTCACCAGGTTGGTCAGCACCTGCTCCAGCCGGGCGGGGTCCGCGCGCACCAGCACCGGGGTGTCCGGCATCACCAGGTCCAGCGCGTGCCCGGACTCGTTGGACTGGTACAGCTCCACCACGGAGCGCGCCAGCTCGCGCGTGTCGCGCACCTCCGGCTGGAGTTCCAGCTTGCCGGCCTCGATGCGGGTCGCGTCCAGCAGGTCCCCCACCATCCGGTCCAGGCGCGCCACCTGCCGGCGCACCAGCGACAGCGTGCGCTGCATCCGCTCCGGCGTCAGCTCTCCTCGGCCCGTCAGCGCCGTGGACAGCTTCAGCGCGGACAGGGGGTTTCGCAGGTCGTGCGCCACGCCGGCCAGGAACGCCAGCTGCTGCTCCTGCTGGTGGGTCAGGCTGTCCGCCATCTCGTTGAAGGTGCGCGCCATGTCGCGAAGCTCGGACGGGCCCTCCTCCGGCGCGCGCAGGTGCCGCCCGCCCCGGCCGAAGCCGGCCATCGCGCTGCGCAGCGCCGTCACCGGACGCAGCGCGAAGCGGCCCAGCCAGAAGACCACCAGCCCCAGCGTCGCCAGCACCAGCAGTCCCAGCACCAGCCCCATGAGGTTGGCCGTCTCGCTCCAGCGCGTGGCGCGCTGCCGGGCCTCCTGCGCCTGGTCCACGTTGATCTGGATGAGGCGCTCCAGCGAGCGCAGCGACGCGTCCAGCGACACCATCGCCGTCGCTTCGTGCTGGGCCTGGGACACGCTGGGGCCCAGCGGCGCGTGCTGCGCGGCGAGGTACGCGTAGACCTGCTGCTGCACCTGGGTCACGGTCTGGCGCTCCTCGTCGGTGGACGCGATGGCGTGCATCTCCACCATCTGGCGGCGCAGGTCGGACTCCAGCTGGGGAGGCGTGCGCCCGCGCGACGGGTCCGCCACCATGGGCGTGTCCGGCGACGCCAGGAGGCGCGAGTGGACGAGCAGGTCCACCTCCAGCTCCTCTGCCTGGCGCACCCCCTCCACGGATTCACTCAGCGTGGAGGTCATCCGCTCCAGGGCGGTCGTCAGCACCACGAGCAGGGTGGCGGAGATGATGGTGAGCAGCACCAGCCCACCCACCACGGTGGAAAAGAACGCGCGCAGGCTCATCGCGCCCCCCGTGCGAGCCTCCGGCTGGCGTCCCGCTTCATCATGGTCTCGCATCCTCCCTCCCGAGCCGCGCCAACCCCCCTGGTTGCCGTCCTCTTCCTGAGGAAAGCAACAAGCGTCCGATATCGTGGATTCGCGCCCCGGCCGCTGGCCGGCCCTCCCGGACACCGCCCCCAAAAGGAGCCGGCCTCCCGAGGCCCGGCCATGTTAGTCAGCACGGACACGCGGCCCGATGCGTCCCCCGGCGTTCGGGCGCCCGCTCTCCTCGATGAGGTCACCCGATGGATCTGCTCGCCCCACCGGCCCGCACCCTGAACTTCGATGCCTTCTGGCGCTGGCTCCAGGAGCACACCAACTGCATCCTGCGGTGCGGCTCCCCCGACATGACGCTGTTCGACCATGACGACTTCCACTGGATGCTGATGGAGGAGGAGCGCCAGCACGTCCTCCAGCTCATCAAGGGCAAGTCCCTGGTGGGCGAGATGGTGATGGTGGGCCGCGAAATCTCCGAGGTCACCATCTCCCCGGATCCGGACGCGGATCCGCAGGCGGGCCACTTCCTGGTGGAGCTGATGGGCGGTCCCAAGGAGGACCCGCAGATCCTCTACCACTTCGTCATGGCCCACGGCATCGAGCCAGCCGCCGGCCACCAGGGCTTCAAGCACTAGCGCGCGACGCGCTCGATGGCCTCCACCGCCGCGTGGACGCCGTTGTCCCAGGCCGAGGGCCGCTCGCGGGGCCCCGCCTGGAGCAGCAGGGACAGCAGGGACGCGACCCTCGCCTCCAGCGCCCCCGGGTCCTCCACCCGCTCCGCCTCCGTCAGCCGCAGGGCCTGCCGGTCATAGAGCCGGGGCCGCGCACGGGCCACCAGCGGCGTCCCGGTGGCCCGCGCCTCCTGCACGGTGTTGTAGCCGCCCGCGCCCACCAGCACGTCCACGCCCCGCATCACCGCGAGCGCCGGCCACACCGTCAGCCCGCCGTCCTGCGGCGTGGGCACCAGCCACCGCACCGCCGCCCGTTCCTCGAAGGCCGCGCGCAGCCGCGCCGCGGTCTCCCGCGCCTGGGCCACCTCCTCCGGGCGGCCACAGCCCATCACCGCGACGAAGGGCCGCGCGTCCCCGTCATGCAGGCCCAGCTGGCGCCGGGCGTCCTCACGGGACAGACACGCGTCCGCGTCCAGGAGCAGCCACGGCGCCGTGCGCACCGCGCGCGGGTGCTGCGCGAAGGGCGCGTCCTCGCCGGGCACGACGAGCAGGTCGAACGCGTCCACGGCGCGCGCCACGTCGAAGCGCTCCACGTAGACGGGGTTCAGGTCGCGGTGCACCAGCACGCGCGGCGCGCGCACCGTGGGCAAGAGCGCCACCAGCTCTCCCGCGAGTCCTCGCGGAAACGCATCCACCACCAGCACGTCCGGCGTGGACCGCGCCAGCCACGCGCCCACCGCCGCCACGGTGGTGGCCTTGTCCGCTCGCGCGTCCACGCGGTGCACGGTGGCGCCGGGACCCAGCCATGACTCCAGGGGCAGGCCGGGAGCGAACGGGCTGTTGGTGAGCAGGTCCACCGCGTGGCCCCGGGCCACGGCGGCGCGGGCCAGCGCGGTGGCGCGCGTCAGGTGCCCCAGTCCTCCGCCCAGCGCATACAGGCGCCAGTGCTGGCGTCGCGTGGCCACGCGCTAGCTCCCGCCCAGGTCCTCCTCGAAGAAGGCGTCGTCCTCGCGCCGCACGCTCTCGCCGTCGGCCTCGGTGAAGTCGTTGCGGTCGTTGCCGGAGGAGGACGACGACGCGCCGGAGCCACGCCACGCGTCGCGGCCGTAGTAGCCGTAGTCCTCGTAGTAGTAGCTGGGGTCGTCCTCGTCGGAGGTGTCGGACGGGTCGCGGTTCTCGTCGCCGTTGTCGGCGGCGCGCGCGCACGTCACGCAGACCGTCTCCGCGCCGTCGAGCGTGCGCATGTGCAGGAGGCAGATGGCCCTCTGGCAGCGCATGCACTGCGTGGTCGAGCCACGCTCACACGGGTGGGAGAAGAGGAAGCCGGAGGTCTCCTGGCACTGCGGCGTGGCGGACGGGAAGGAAGGGGACATGGCTCAGGGCGACGCAGGGGTCTGGAGGCGGAAGAGCAGGGCCATGCGCAGGGGCAGGTCCAGCGAATCGAAGCCGAGGCACGCGGCGGCCTCCGGCGGCACCGGCTGCTTGGTGGCGAGCAGCGTCTTGCCGGACGGGTCGCGCAGGGACAGCTTGCCCTCGCGCACCTTCACGTGGAGCGCCTCCGCGCCGGAAGCGCCCTTCACGGACGCGCCGCCGCCATCGGGCGCCACGGTGTAGAGCACCGCGCCCTGCGCGTCCGTGAGCTTCCACCCGGCGCCCTCGCGCGTCAGCGTGTAGCGCACCGACTTCGTCGCGTCCTTCACCTGGAACGCGTCCGGGCCGCCGGTGACATAGGCCAGCACGGTGTCATCCGGACCGGACACCTTGAGCTCGCCGCCCTTCCACTTGTAGCGGGCCAGCTCCTTGTCCTCGCCGTCCACCAGCTTGGCGCCGTCGTCCTTGGGCTTGAGCGAGAAGCGCTCGCGGTCGTCGCCGTCCTTGAACTTGAGCTTGGTGCCCGCCTCCTTCGGCTCGGCGGCGGCGGCGGCGGCGTTGGCGGGGATGGCCTGGGTTTGCGGCGCGCTGGAGGCGGGAGCGCCGCCCTCCGTGCAGGCCGAGGCCCCGAGCACCCCCAGGCCCACGAGAAACAGGACACGAAGCTTCACGGCGTGGACCTCATCTTCCCGGGCTGGCCCTGGGAGCTGGAGTGGTTGAGCACCTGATACAGGCTCAAGAGCATCATCGTCACGGTGCGCGACGCGTCCGTCTTCCGAGGATCCCGCGGCCGGGCCACCCAGTCCTCGTTCATCAGGACGCGCAGCTCCACCCGGTCCTCGGCCACGCGCAGCCGCTTCAGCCTGACGCCGGGGGGCAGCTTCACGGCGCCGCGCGCGTGGTCTTCCATCGCCGCGAGCCCGGGGTGGCGCTCCGGCTTCACCCGCAGCGCCACCGTCATCAGGCTGACCCCGCTGCGCTTGCGCCGGATCCTGGTCTTGAGCGGCGTCGTCTTCATGCGCTCGACCACCCGCACCTGGTCCACCACGGACAGGTGCAGCTGCGTGCCGTCCGCGAACCGGCCCTGCAACGACAGCCAGGGGTCGACGAAGTCCTCGCGGGTCGCCGGGCCCTGCGTCCGCGGCTGGGCGCGCTTGGCGGGGTCCACGGGCAGCGTCAGGTCCAGCGTCACGTCCACGGGCGCATCCGCCATCAGGTCCACCTGGAAGCGCTGGAGCACCGTGGCCAGCAGCTGCCGGCGCTGCGCCTTGTGCGGAGGCTCCACGACCCAATCGCCCGGCGGCCAGGACCGCTGCGCCTCGGCCTCCTGCCGGAGCATCCAGGACGCGATGAGCAGGATGCCGCCGCCAAACAACGACAGCAGGCACAGGGAGCCCAGCAGGGACGCCAGCCCCTCCTGGTCCGGGGGCAGCAGGCGCAGGACCAGGAAGAGCCCCGCGGTCGCGACGAGCAGCCCCACCCCGAAGCGCGCGGGGGTGTTCTTCCGGGGGCTCTCCGGCTCCGGCTCCGGCTCCGGAGCGGGCCTGGGCTTCGGGGACAGGGCCTCCAGCACCTCCGGCACGGTCGCGCTCACCTGGTAGCGCCGGGTCTTCTGGAAGGCTTCGGGTTCGAGCGGCACGGAAGGGAAAACCTTGTCCAGCGGGAGCGGCGGCCGAGCGTAGGAGGCGCCCTCCGGCAGGTCAAACCGGCTTCTGGCGGGCCGGCGCGGCGCCCTGCCGGCGCGAGGTGCCCAGCACCTGGTAGAGGGACAGCAGCATCATCGTCGCGGCGCGCGCGCCGTCCTGGCGCGCGGGAGGCTTCAGCCCCGGGGGCGGCTTCCCTTCCGGGGGCGCGGGCTTCGTCGTCAGGACGGTCCACTCCTGATCCAGTACCGCGCGCATCGCCAGGCGGTCCTCCGCCACGTCCAGCCGCGACAGCGCGACGCCCGGCGGCAGCTTCGCGGCCTGCTTCGCGTTCGTCCTCAGGCCCGCCAGTCCGGGGAAGCGCTCCGGCTTCACGCGCAGCCCCACCTGGAGCAGCGTCTTGCCCTTGCGCTTGGTCTTGAGCTTCGTCTTGCCGCTGCTGCCCCGGCTGGTGCGCCTGCGCTTCTGCAGGTGCTCCACGACGGACAGGTGCAGGTGCGTGCCGTCCGCGAAGCGTCCGTGCAGGGACAGCCACGCGTCCGTGAAGTCCTCGCTGTCCCACCGGCCGCGCTTCTTCTTGCCCACGCACTTGCGCTCTTCATCCGTGCGCGCCAGGTCCAGCTTCACGTCCACGGGCGCGCTCACGTCCAGGTCCACCTGGAAGCGCTTCAGCACCGTGGCCAGGAGCCCATAGCGCCGGTTGTCCAGGTCCATGCGGCCCATGCTCGCCCGGACGATGAAGAGGACGATGCCCACCCCGAAGAAGCCCACGCCCACCAGCCACGGCAGCCCCGCCAGCGCGTCCTGCTGCCCGAACGACAGCTGCGCCACCACGGCGCTCAGGATGGCGCAGCCCGCGATGCTCAAGGCCATCAGGCTCCACGCGGTGATCCACAGCGTGCGCCGCTTGCGCTCCACCCGCGCGTCCAGTTCCGCCAACGCCTTCAGGTCCGCCAGCACCTCCGTCACCGGAGCGCGGGCTTCATAGACATACGTCTTCAGGAATTCGGAGGGGTCGAGCGCCACGGCGCGGGAGCGTAGGAGCCGCCCCCAGGCAGGTCAAACCCGCTGGCGGCGTCCGCGCGCCGCCTGCTGCTTCGCCCGCCGCCGCGCGTAGCCCAGCACCTGGTAGACCGAGAGCAGCATCATCGTCGCGGTGCGGGACGCGTCGTCCTTCTCCAGCGCCTGCTTCCAGAAGGCCGGAGTCTCCGGGTCGCCCGGCTCGCGTCCCGCCCGCGCCACCCATTCGTCGGACAGCCGGGCGCGCAGGGACAGCCGGCCCGCGGCGACGCGCACCCGCTCCAGCTCGACGCGCCGGGGCAGGCGCGTGGCGGCGGTGGCGCGGACCTTCTGCCGCTCCAGGCCGGGGTAGCGCTCCGGCTTCACGCGCACGGACACGCTCAGCCGGGCGAAGCCCTTGCGCTTGGTCTTCGTGCGCGTCTTGCCGCTGGCGCTCGTCTTGGAGCGCTCGCGCTTCTGGAGGTGCTCCGTCATGGCGATTTGCACGAACGCGCCGTCCGCGAGCCGGGCCTCCAGCTTGAACCACGGGTCCACGAAGAAGTCCGTGTTCCACCACCCCACCATGTCCTGCTTCACGCGCTTGTCGAGCACGTCCGGCGCGCGCAGGTCCAGCTTGAGCCACACCGGCGCGTCCGGGCCCAGGTCCAGCTCCAGGCGCTGGAGCAGCGCCCGCGCCAGCCCGTAGCGCCGGTTGTCCAGGTCGCGCCGCCGCAGGCCGAAGCGCCACAGGAAGAGCAGCACTCCCGCGACCACCAGCAGCAAGCCCACCGTGCCCGTGACCGCCAGCAGGTGTTCGGCCTCCTCGGAGAGCCCGTTCCTCGACTCCTGGTTGCCCACCCAGATGACATAGGACAAGAGCGCCATCAGGCCGCCGGGACTGACGGTGAGCCAGCCGCCCCACGCCAGCGCCAGCCGCTGCTTCTCCGCGCGAGCGTCCAGCTGGGACAGGACGTCCATGTCCTCGAGCAGGTCCGGCACCGGCGCGCGGGACTGGTAGCGGAAGACCTCGTGGAAGCGGCTGACGTTGACCGGCACTGCGGTGGGCCCCCTGCGACGCCCGTCGGGCGGAAAACCACGCGCGAGCGTAGGGGCCCGCGCGGACGACGGTCAAACCGGCTCGAGGCGCCCGCGCGCCGCCTGACGCTTCGCCCGCCGCCGCGCGTAGCCCAGCACCTGGTAGAGCGAGAGCAGCATCATCGTCGCGGTGCGGGACGCGTCTTCCTTCTCCAGTGCCTCCGCTCGCTCCGCCCGCGCCACCCATTCGCCGGACAGCCGGGCACGCAGGGACAGCCGATCCGCGGCGAGCCGCACCCGCGACAGCTGGACGCGCGGGGGCAGGCGCACGGCGCCGGTGGCGCGGGTCTTGAGCTGCTCCAGGCCCGGGTAGCGCTCCGGCTTCACGCGCGCGGACACGTCCAGCACGGCGCAGCGCTTGTGCTTCCCCTTCGTCTTCCTCTGGATCCTCAGGAAGCTGACGGTCGTCCGGGTGCGCTTGCGCTTCTGGAACCGCTCCACCATGCGGATCCGCACGAAGGTGCCGTCCGCCAGCCGGGTCTCCAGGGAGAACCACGGGTCCACGAAGAACTCCGTGGACCACTCGCCCACCATGCCCTGCCCGGCGTGCTTGTCAGGCTCGTCCGGCGCGCGCAGGTCCAGCTTGAGCCGCACCGGCGCTTTCGGGGCCAGGTCCACCTGGAGGCGCTGGAGCAGCACCCGGGCCAGGTCATAGCGGCGGTTGTCCAGGTCGCGCTTGCGGAGCAAGGCACGCCACACCAGGAGGCCGATTCCCACCACGAACGCCGCACCGCCCACCCCGCCCGTGATCAGGATGGCCCCGGAGATCACGCCCAACCCCTCCGTCGGGTCCACGGCGCCTGCCCACACCTGACGGCACAGGAGGGCCAGGGCCCCGCCAAGAATCGCGGCGGTTCCCCCCGCCCGCGACAGCACGCGCCGCTGCCCTTCCGCGCGGGCATCCAGCCGGGACAGGACCTCCAGGTCCTCGAGCAGCGCCGGCACCGGCGCGCGGGCCTGATAGGTGAAGCGTTCGTGGAAGCGGCTGACGTTGACCGCCAAGGCGGTGGACTCCCTGCGATGCCCGTCGGGCGGAAGAACGCGCGTGAGCGTAGGGGGCGCCCGCCCTCCTGACCAGGGCCGGCCCGCTGGCCTGGCAGGCAGGGCGCCGGGCCGCGGGTCAAGTAGACTGGAGCGGCCCCCAACGGCATCGGGCGCGAGGTGGACCTTGGACGAAGTGAGCCGGAGAGCGGCGCTGAAACTCATCGCGGCGGCGGGCATCTCTACCGTGACCGCGGGGTGTTCACGCGGTTCGGGAAAGGCAGAGGAGTCGAAGATGAGCCAGCAGCAGACGCAGCAACCGGAAGCCGTGGTCCGCGTGGATCCGCTCGGGCCGTCCCCCACCCCGTGGCGGACGCCGGATCCGTTCCTCTTCTGCGTTCACCATGACGACCGCTATCCCCAGGGCAACGAGAAGCTGGGGCCCAAGGCGTCGCTCGCGGGCCGGGACATCGGCCAGGACTTCGCGGGGCGGGACGGCTGGAACATGTACCACGGCACCGTCGTGCCGGGCTTCCCGCAGCACCCGCACCGGGGCTTCGAGACGGTGACCATCGTGCGCAACGGGCTGTTGGACCACTCGGACTCGCTGGGCGCGGCGGCGCGCTTTGGCGGGGGCGACGTGCAGTGGCTCACGGCGGGCGGCGGCATCAACCACTCGGAGATGTTCCCGCTGCTCAAGCAGGACCAGGGCAACCACATCGAGCTGTTTCAAATCTGGCTCAACCTGCCGCGCGCCAACAAGATGGTGCAGGCGCACTTCTCCATGTTGTGGAACCACGTCATCCCGCGCCACGTGGCGAAGGACGACGCGGGCCGCGCCACGGAAGTCACCGTGGTGGCGGGCAACCTGGGTGACGTGAAGGCGCCGCCTCCGCCGCCCAAGTCCTGGGCCGCGAACCCGGACGCGGACGTGGCCATCTGGACGCTGAAGATGGAGCCGGGCGCGCGCTGGACGCTGCCGGCGGCGGTGCGCGGCACGAACCGGATGCTCTACTTCTTCCTGGGCTCCGGGATGAAGGTGGGCGGCCGGGCGGTGCCGGCGCGCAACGCCATCGAGCTGCGCGCGGACGTGGACGTGGTGCTGGAGAACGGCTCGGAGACGGCGGAGCTGCTGCTGCTCCAGGGCAAGCCCATTGGCGAGCCGGTCGTGCAGTACGGCCCGTTCGTGATGAACTCGCGGCAGGAGATCCAGCAGGCCTTCGCGGACTACCAGCGCACGGGCTTCGGCGGTTGGCCCTGGCCCAGCCACGACCCGGTGCACGCGCGAGAGGAAGGACGCTTCGCGCGGCACGCGGACGGCCACGTCGAGAAACCGGCCTGAGCGCCCGGCGAAGGACCTCCGGGCCCGGCCCCCGTCCTCAGGGCCAGGCCTTGATGGGCTCGGCAAGGACCCGATGGAGGGCCGCGTCGCGTGCGGCCCCATCCTCCCCCACCAGCGCGGCCAGGAGCGCTGGTGGGTCCAGCTCGCGCCCGGGGTCGTGCACCCACAAGCCGTGCCTCGCCATCAACATCTCCGCGGCGGCGAGCCGCGTCGGGTCCCGAGGCCGCTCGCGGACGAGCCGCGCGAGGCGCGCGCTGGCATCGCTCGAAGGCAAGGCACGGCGCAGTCCCTCCGACGCGATGTCCCAGGACCCCGGGTCCTCGCCTCGGGCCACGGCGCCTTCCAGCAGGTCCAGCGCCATGGGCTCGTCGGCGAGCACGACGAGCGCGGCGGCGACCTCCAGGTCGAAGCGCGTGGGCACCGCGCCTTCCCGCCAGGGCAGCGGGAGGGTCTCACGCAGCAAGGCGATGGTGGCCGGCGTCGGAGCCAGGACCGCCAGCCCCACCGGGGCACGCACCTCCCGCTGGGAGAGGAGCCGGGACAGTGTGGCCAGCGCCAGCGCCCGTTCGTCCGGCTCCAGGTGCCTCAGGTTGCCCAGTGAGAACCCCTCGCTTCGCGCCTGGCCCCGAGCATCGACCTCACGCATGAACAACTCATAGGCAGCCGTCATCCCTGTCCCTCTTTCTCACCCGCGACGGAGCCCGGATCCGCCAGCACAGGCTGTCCCGCGCGCAGCATCGCGCGCAGTGCCTTCCCCTCCAGCGTCGAGTCGACGACGACGCCGTCGTCATCCTCTTCGGCAATCCACGCGCCCTGGAGCAGCACCTCATGCGGCGCCAGCCTCCGACGAGGCCTGTCCGGGGCGGTGAGCTTGCTGCCCACGAGGACGTCCACGTCGAGCGGGCCCGCCACCTGGATGAAGTGATGCTCCTCCACGAGCACCCGGGCCTTCAGGCCGCCACCGCAGCAAAAGACGTCGTCACCGAGCGAGTCTCCGAAGAGGAGCCCTCGGATCCGGACGTCGCCCGCGATGAACATGGCGGAGACCGTCGCCACGTTCTCCACCTCCAGGTCTCCCAGCACGACGAGGAGCGTGTGGTCGGCCGCGTGACCATCCGCCAGCAGCCCCTTCAACCTGACACTGCCGGAGACGACGAGGGGCCGGGGCCCGACGATGAGCGAGTCGGCCTCCAGGTCACCTTCGTGGAGCAGGACGCCCTCGTCGGTGACACCCTTCCACCACGAGGCCAGCTTTTGACGCCACCCGGGCGTCGCGGAGGACTCCACACGGGCCCAGGCGTCCCGCTCTGAAACCTCACGTCCCCAGCTCGTCACCCCACCCGGCTTCGCCGCCATGTCCCAGAAGCTCCCAGCCGGAGATTCCCGGCGCCGGCATCAGGGCATGGGCGGCGGCGGGCATCAATCCCCCTGGCGGACGCGTCCCCCCTGAGCGGCTCAGGGCTTCTTCTTCGCCTCGGCGCCCTCCCACTTGAAGCTCACGGAGGGCGCCTTGACGGCCTTGGCGTCCTTCATGAGGAAGCCCTCCTGGCGCGTGTTCGCGCGCTCCAGGGCGGGCTTCAGCGACGCGGGGATGGGCAAGAGCAGGCCCACCACGTACATGTTCCCGCGGCACATCTCCGCCGCGTAGCCGAACGAGATGCGCACGGCGACCTTGTCGCCTTCGACGTGGTGGAACGCGACGGAGCGCTTCACGTTGTCCAGCCCGTACTCGAAGCCCACGCAGTCCTCGCCGGCCTGGAGGCTCTGGAGCAGCGCCTCCACGGTCTTCGCGGACTCGAAGGCCTTCGCGTCGCCGATGTACTTGCGCACGTAGCCGTCCGCCTTGAGGACGTCCTTCTCCGGGAACACGTGCAGCAGGCTGAAGGCGTCCTTGCCCTTCGTCACGTCCTGGGTGGCGTAGATGCGGCTCGCGTACGGGTGCGCGCCGCCGGTGTAGCCGCCGTTGGATTCCTCGTAGCTCACGTACGGGCCCACCACGGACAGCACGGTGAAGGACTGCGCGGCCTCCCAGTCGGACGTGTCCTGCGTGGCGTCCACGCCCTCCGTGACGCTGGCGAGGAAGTCCTTCTTGCGCGACTGGAGGCCGAAGACCTCCTTGCCGTCACGCAGCGCGCGCAGGTCCTTGGACGACATCTCGAACGTGATGTCCGTGCCGGTCACCTTCCACGTGAGAGGCTGGGACTTGGGGGCGGGCGCTGCCGCGAGCAGCGCCACCATCACCACGGAGCTCATGAGCATGCTCGCCATGCTACGGCAGACAGGGCGCGACGGGAGAGGAAGGGATGGAAGACGGCTTCACCTTCGTGTTCGTGGCCCATGCCCCCGCGCTCGTGCCGGGGGACGAACGGGGTGTCCTGGCGGTTCGTGCCATGGAACAAGTGTTCCCGGCCTTGAACCTGTCGTGGACGTCCGGCGATGAGGGGCAGTTCGTCCCGGTGACGCAACGGGATGCCTGGATTGCCCGGGAGCTGCGAGCCGGTGGAATCACCCTCCTCTGCAACGGGGACGACGCGTTCCTCGAGACCCTGAACAGCTACAGCGACCTCCGGCCCCTGGATGAGTCCGCGAGCCAGCGCCCCCACTATGAGGTTCATGCGGAATGGCCCGTGGAGCCTCCTGGCCTCTCCGTGGCCAGGCCCGTGCTCGCCGTGGTGTCGGAAGCCGTCCGCGCCTTCTGGGCCCATGTGACGCCCAACCACGCGGCCATGGACATCGGGATGCAGCGCTCGCCTCGCGCAGGGGTGACTGGCAACCCGAGAAGAGGCCTGCCTCTGCTCAAGCACCCCGATAAGCTCCGGGCACCGGAGGTGCCGTATCACCTGGGCTGGCTCAACTACTGGTCCGACGCCACCGCGCGGCTGCTCGGGTTCCCGGATGCAACGCGTGACGCGGAGCTGCTGACCCGTTCGCGGCGCACGACCTCCGGGGGATGGCTCGTCCAGCTCACGGACACGCCGCTGGACCTGGACGCCCCCGCCCATCTCGACACCCTGCTGCGGGCCTACGCGCGCTTCCCTGGAATTGGTGGGCGCGTCCCCTGAGTCCCCCGGGCATCCATCCTGGAACGCCGCGGGGAAGCGAAGCGGCGCGTGACCAGACGCCAGGCTGGCAAGCGCCCGGCGGCAGTTGACGGCACATAACGCAATCGTTATTAATCAGGGGTGGTCATCCCATTGGGGTGACCAGCACGTTGTCGAGTTCCATCCGTTGGATGGACCTTCACAACAACATCGTTGTCGGGGTCCTCATCCGCTGGATGGGGCTCTGACAACGCGGAAGGTGCAGCTTGATCATGTCTCGCGTAGGCGAACCTCGTCCCCAACGAACGAGGTTCGCCTACGCGAGATAGCTCAAGAAGTGCCATTCGTTCGGCCCTACCGTCCGCTGGGCGGTTCAGCCGATAGGAGCACTCGAATGTCACTCAGGATGGGTGACATCGAGCAGAGGGTCATCGTCTGGTGTGACGGTGCTCTCATAAACACCGTGCGTGCACCGCTTTGAGCGAGTGCTACCCACGGGGGCTCATCGCGCGTTGGACGATAAGCCCCCCTGGGTACGCCCGCTCAAAGCGCTGCACTCAAAGGGCAAAACCATGATCCGGCAATTGAACTACGTGCGCCATGAAGCTGAAAGTCTCCTTCTATGCGACGCCAGGCGGTGGCAGTCCCGTACAGAAGTACCTCCGCGCGCTGGCTGATCACGAAGCAGCACCCCTCTATGCCTGCCTCCGAGACATCGAAGTCCACGGTCTGAAGGGTACGACCGCCTCGCTTCGAGCCATTCAGGGCAAGCTGTGGGAACTCAAGGTGGGAAGGCACCGCATCTTCTACGTCCTCATTACAGGACCAGAAATGGTGCTCCTGCATGCCTGCAAGAAGCAGGGCCAGAAAGCACGCAAAGAGGATTTGGACCTGTCCAAATCCCGGATGAAAGAGGTGCTTGAAGCCGATTGAGCAGGCGTTCCACGGTGCGTCGAGGCAGGAGTGCGGTGCTCCGAAAGCGGATGCCAGAGATGCCTAGCAAGAAACAGAAACATCATGTCGAGGGGAGCCTCCAGGCGCTCATCGACCAGAGAAAGGCGGACAGCCCAACCTTCGCCGCGCTCTATCACGAGGAGTTCAACAAGCTCGCCCTGGCACGCCAGGTGCGAGAACTGCGGGAAAAGCAGGGGCTCAGTCAGGCCGAGTTGGCCGAACGGGCTGGGACGAAGCAGCCCGCCATTGCCCGCCTTGAGAGCGGGCGTGTCGTGCCGAGGCTCGACCTGTTGCACAAGATCGCGCATGCCCTTGGCATGCAGCTTGAGCTCCGCTTCGTGAAGTCCTCTTGAGGACGGACGGGGGCGTCCTCGTGAGTGGGCGCCCGCACATGAAGGTTCTCCACTCCGAACCGCTGGACTCCTCGTGGCTCACCCACGACCGGAACACAGGTCCTCCTGTTCAGTGCGTGAGCTTCTCCTCGACGGTGCAGGCAATCGTCTGGAGCCCTTCGCGGGAGCGGCCCATGGGCTTGTGAGGCAGGGTGCGCAGCCCGGCGAGGCCCATGCCCAGCGAGCCGCCCACCAGCACGCCGCCCATCCAGAGCGCGCCTTTGACGGGCCGCTTCGGGAGCGCGAGGGCCGCCGCGATGACGAGCGCGCTCACCCCCGTCATCCCCATCCACGCGCTCGCGCCCAGCAACAGCGTGCTCTTCGCGGTGTTCTTCGCGTCCTCCTTCAAGTCCTTCCGGGCGAGCTCCGCCTCCTTCGTGAGGATGCGCTTGCCCTGCGTGAGGATCGTCGACATCAGCGACGGGCGCTGCTGCGGCTGCCCGGCCTGCTGCTTCTGTTCGTCCATGGTGCGCTCCGCTGGGTTGAGGGGTCTGGAGAAAAGCTAGGACCGGGCCTTCGGACGTGAGCGGCAGGGGGGCGGGGCAAGGCACGCCCGTTCGCGCTAGAACCCCATCCCGTGGGGAACATGGGAGGCACCATGGAGCAGAAGGCACTGGCCAGGACCGGGGAACGCCGGGCGGTGGCGCAGCGGGTC
>NZ_RAWL01000350.1:0-9301 GCF_003668885.1 Corallococcus sp. AB049A
GCCCCAGTCCGACGACCTCGTCTATGACTGGGTGCTGGTGGAGAAGCCTCCCGCCGGCAGCGTCTGGCCGCTGCCGGCCGGGCGCATGGAGGAGCTCGTCAGTGCATGGCGCTCCGGGCCGGACACGCAGGTGCTCATCGACGATGCACACGTCTTCCTCGCGCGAGGCCGCTTCACCGCGAGTCGCTGACGTCCGCGCACAGGCAATGACCTGGCGGAGCGTGCCGTAAGAAGGGGCATGTCCCTTTCCCTGCTCGTGGGCGCCCTGCTGGCGGCGGCCCCCTCCAGCCCCTACCTGGATCAACAGCTCACCGGTGCCCCGTACTGCTACAACCCGGAGAGCCCCCTGCTGCACGAGGCCTTCCGCCGCCCGAAGCCCACGCCCGACACTCGCGTGGACAGCGCCGCGCTGGCGGAGGACGTGCGCTTCCTGCACCAGCTGCTGCGCACCACGTACTCCGGATGGCCGGAGCTGCTGGCGCACCGCACGTTTGATCCGGATGCCTTCTTCCAGGACTGGAGCGCGAAGGTGGCCGCGTCCGGGCCCACCGTGTCCTTCCAGGACGGCGTGCTCGCGCCGACCATCGCCATCCGCGAGGCGCTGACGGACAACCACTTCGGCCCGTCCGGCCTCCTGGGCGTGCTGAGCGCGGAGCCCCGGCTCGCCTTCCGCGAGTACCAGGCCGACGCGCCTCCGGGACTTCAGCTCACGTCCTGCGACGCGAACACGGTGGAGGGCGCGCAGGCGGACACGCTGCGGGTGGCGCCGGTGCTGAAGCCGGATGGCTCGCGGGGACAACGGCTCACCGTCTCCGCCCGAGGCGGTGGCGAGGCGCGGACGCTCCGGTGCGGCGACACGTCCGTGCCGCTCACGGTGCGCCCCGTGCACGCGTCCCGGAAGTTCGAGCCGAAGGACACCTATACGTACGAGCCGAAGGGCGACGTGGGCATCATCACCCTCCGCCGCTTCTCCGGACCACCGGAAGCGGAGGCCGGCTTGCGCCAGTTCGTCGCGGACGCGCCGAAGCACCGCAAGCACAAGCTGCTGGTGTTCGACTTCCGGGGCAACGGCGGCGGCGACGACAGCTACGTGTACCAGTGGCTGGACACGATGGTTCGCGGGCAGTGGTTCTCAACCGGAGAGGTGTGGATGCACGGTGCCTTCTACCCGTGCTTCCAATGGAACTCGCGCGTGCAGCGGCAGGCCATGGATGGACGGCTGGACACGCCGGAAGCGAAGGCCGAACGTGACGCCATCCGTTCCAAGTGGCCGGTGAAGCCGGAGCCCTCGCGCCCCGTGTTCGACAACGGTCGCGTGGAGGGCCACGCGAAGACGCCCTTCGCGGGACGCATCGTGGTGCTGGTGGATCGCAACTCCGGGTCCTCGGGGGAGAGCGGCGCGTACGCGCTGCACCTCGCCACGGGCGCGCCGATGGTGGGCGAGCGCACGGGAGGCTTCCTCACCTACGGCAACGCGCCGAGCTTCGTGCTGCCGCGCACGGGTTTCGCGTGGGTGGTGCCCAACAAGCGCAATTTTTTCGCCGAACCCGTGGAGGGCGTGGGGCACGCCGTCCAGGTGTACCTGGACGCGGAGGACCTGGAGCGTCCAGTAGCGGAGCTGCTGCCCCGCTTGCGCAAGCTGCCGTGAGTCAACGTGCCCCACGCACCGGGGCGCGTGTCCCGTCATGCCCCGTGAAAAGGGGGCCGTTATAGGTGTCTCGTGGGCCCGAGGACGCTGGCAGGGCTCATGCAATGCCTTGAATCCACACCGGCTCCCGAGCACGGAGCCCTACCCGAGGCGGACGATGAAGCGCGCACTGCGAATCACCTACCGGGGCATGGAGACGAGCGAAACCCTCAACGAGCACATCCGCGACCAGGCGGAGAAGCTGGAGCAGTTCCACGACGGCATCACCGGCTGCAACGTGGTGGTGGAGGAGCCGCACCGCCACCACGCGCAAGGCCATCACTTCCACGTGCGCGTGGAGCTGCACGTGCCGGGCAGGAACATCATCGCGGACCGCGAACCGGTGGAGCTCGCGGCCCACGCGGATGCCTACCAGGCCGTCACCGACGCCTTCGAGGCCGCGCGGCGCCAGCTGCAACACTACGCGGACCGCCAGCACGCGCACCGCTAGTCATTGGATGTCCTGCGTTGAGCGGATGGGCGCGGGAGCATGTCTGGCGTTGGACGTCCTGGGGTGAGGGCGGCTGGCGCGGTGGAGGTGTCCGGGATTGGCTCCGCGCACTTTGTCCATCCGCGGGGGGAACCGCCCATGTCGCTCGACCACTACGTCACCCTGGGCCGCTCCGGCCTGCGCGTCAGTCCCTTCTGCCTGGGGGCCATGACGTTCGGCGAGGACCTGGGCTGGGGCAGCAGCGTGGAGACGTCCAACGCCATCCTGGACCGCTTCATCGAGCGGGGTGGCAACTTCATCGACACGGCGAACGTGTACACGTTCGGGCACGCGGAGAAGATCATCGGGGACCACCTCGGGAGGCATCCCGCGAAGCGGGACCGGGTGGTCATCGCCACGAAGTTCTTCGGCAACCTCTTCGAGAGGGATCCGAACGGCGGCGGCGCGGGCCGCAAGTCGGTGATGGCGGCGTGTGATGAGTCGCTGCGCCGGCTGCAGACGGACTACATCGACCTGTACTGGATGCACGCCTGGGACGCGAACACGCCCATCGAGGAGACGATGCGGGCGCTGGACGACCTGGTGCGCTCCGGCAAGGTCCGCTACGTGGGCTTCTCCGACACGCCCGCGTGGAAGGTGGCGCAGGCGCAGGTGACGGCCTACTTCCGGGGCTGGGCGCCGCTGGTGGCGTTGCAGATTGAGTACTCGCTGCTGGAGCGCACGGTGGAGGGCGAGCTCATCCCGATGGCGCGGGAGCTGGGGCTGGGCGTGACGCCGTGGTCGCCGCTGCGCAGCGGCGTGCTGAGCGGCAAGTACACGCGGGAGAACGCGGGCAAGCAGAAGGCGGACCGGGGCGCGTGGGCGGAGGCGTCGCTCAACGAGAAGACCTACCGGCTCATCGACGTGCTCCAGCGCGTGGCGAAGGAGCAGAACACCTCCGTGGCGCGAGTCTCCCTGGCCTGGGTGCAGGGGCGGCCGGGAGTGGCCTCCACCATCCTGGGCGCGCGCACGCTGGAGCAGCTGGACAACAACCTGGGCGCGCTGGACGTGAAGCTCACGCCGGAGCAGGTGAAGGCGCTGGATGACGAGTCCCAGCCCACGCTCAACTTCCCGGCGGCCTTCCTCCAGGGAGCCCCGACCTTCATGCACGCGGGCCTGCGCGTGAACGGAGTCCAGGCCCCGCCCAGCAACCTGACGCCCAAGGCGAACACCCCCCGGTACTGAGCAGCTGTGGAAAGCCGGACCCTGTCGGCACACCGGCGCACAATGTGGAGTGCGGGGCCTTACGTTTCGGGCCTCGTTCGGGGGCAAATGACCGCTGGAGCGTTCACCGGCGGACGCTCGCGGTAGCGCGAACGGGGGGCGTCCCTAACATCGGCCCCCTGGCAGTGAGTCGGTGGTTGGGGCGGTCTGGCGCGGTACGGGCGGCGGGGAGGGTGGCGTGAGCGAGCTACTGACGGGCGATGTGTCTTCGCGGGCGCAGGTGGGCGGTTCGGACTTCTCCCGCGACCCCGAGTCCTTCGAAGCCGAGCTGGATGCGTGCCTCGACCGCGCGCTCGCCTCCGAGCCCTCCGAAGAAGAAGTGACCGTGCCGGAGTCCTTCGCCACCGGCCCGCTGCGCACGCTGCTCGACCTGGCCTCCACGGAGGAGTCCTGGCTCCAGTCGCTGCCGCAGCCCTCCAACGACAACGTGGAGCCCCAGCTCACGCTGTCCGCCGAGGCCGCGAACATCGTCATCCCGGAGTGGCTGCGCGCGGAGGAGCCTTCGTCCAGCGCTCCCCAGGAGAACTCCTGCGGCGCCGTGACGTCGTGGGACGCCGCGCCGCCGCCCGTCTGGGCCACGCCCGGCTCTCCGGCCGAAGCCTACGCGCCGCAGCCGTGGATGCCGTACGCCCCCGTGGCGCCCGAGCCTCCGCCGCCCGCCATCGACGATGCGTCCACGCGCATCCTCGGCATGAGCCCCATGTCCTTCGTCAGCGCCGTGGCCATGGGCGCGCTCGCCGCGGGCCTGCTCGTCGTCGCGGGCCTGCGCCTCACCGCGAAGGATGGTCCGCGGCCCGTGCCGCAAGCGCAGTCCGTGGTGGCCGTCACTCCGCGGACCGTCGGCGTGCAGGCCGTCACGATGGCTCAACCGAGCCAGCCGAGCGCCGTGACTCCGCAGACCTCCTCGCCGGACTTCGCGCAGTCCATCGCGGGCGCCGTGAACACGCCCGCGCTGACGGACGCGCAGCGCGCCGCGCAGGCCCTCACGCCGAACGCGCCCGTCCTCGCGGGCCCGGCGAGCGCGGGCCTGACCACCGGCCTTCAGACGCTGGCACCGGAACCGGCCGCGCCCACGCAGCCCGCCCCGGTGACGAAGAAGAAGGCTCCCGTGGCCCAGCGCGCGGCCACGCTCGAAGCCCCCGAGGACACCGCCGAGGTCCGCGAGATGTCCTTCGGCAGCGAGATCTCCGAGGAGGAGATGGCCCGGGCCCGTCAGGCCGCCGCCGAAGCCGAGGCCGAGGAAGCCGCGCAGCCGGAGTCCGAAATCGACGAGGACTTCGCCCGCGAGCTGGGCTTCACCGACGACGCGGAAGGCGCCGAGGCCGCCGCCCCGAAGCAGGCCCAGGAGAAGACCGTCTACATCCCGCCCGCGCCGACCTCCGAGCGCGAGAACCTCACGCCGGGAGACATCACCAACGTCGTCGTCACGAACCAGCCCGCCATCGCCGCCTGCGTCCAGAACTTCAAGACCGGCACCGCGCTGGAGAACGGCGGCCGCTTCCAGATGCGCTGGTCCGTGGACACCACCGGCGCCGTGTCCGGCGTCGCCATGGAGACCGAGGCGCTGAAGGGCTCCCCGCTCGCCGGCTGCATCGAGGACCAGGTGCGCGGCTGGAAGTTCCCCGTGCACCGCGTCGCGATGAACGCCCCCGTCCGCTACCCCTTCGTCTTCTAGTTGGACAATCGCAATATTCACGAATATGTATATACATGTCCATGAATGTTGACGTCTTCCAGACCCTGGCCGACCCCACGCGCCGCCGCATCGTCGAGGCGCTGAAGGGCGGCGAGCTGTCGGTGAACGACCTGGTGGCCCGGGTGGACATCCAGCAGTCGGGTGTCTCCCGTCACCTGGGCATCCTCCAGGAGGCGGGCTTCGTCCAGGTCCGCCCCGAGGGCACGAAGCGGCTGTACTCGCTTCGCCCGGAGCCCTTTCAGGAGCTGGAGGCCTGGGTCACCGGGTATCGCGGCCTCTGGGAGGCCCGGCTCGACCGGTTCGGCCAGGCGCTCGAGCGAAGACGCAAGGCACGCATGGGCACCCCCAAATCCGAGGAGGAACCCCCATGACGACGAATACGAAGCCCAGCACCATCACCTTCGAGCGCACCTACCTGGCGACGCTCGACGAAGTCTGGGAGCTGTGGACGACGAAGGACGGCTTCGAGTCCTGGTGGGGCCCGGAGGGCTTCTCCGTGAAGGTGCACGAACTCGACGCGCGTCCAGGGGGCCTGCTGCGCTACGACATGATCGCCACCGCGCCGGAGACGGTGGCCTTCATGAAGCAGGCGGGCATGCCGTTGGCCACCCCGAGCAGCTTCACGTACACGGAGCTGACGCCCAGGACGCGGCTCGCGTACCGGCACGCGGTGGACTTCATCCCCGGCATCGCGCCGTACACCGCCTCCTCGGTGGTGGAGCTCCAGGCGAAGGGCGACACCGTGCGGATGACGGTGACCATCGACACCATGCACAGCCAGGAGTGGACGCAGCGCACGTCCGCGGGCTGGGAGAGCCAGCTTCGCAAGCTCGACAAGCGGTTCCAGCGTTAGATTGCCGCATGGCCGCGCGGGAGGAAGCAGACCCCATTGAGTTGCACCTGTGTCACCGTTGCCTGATGAGGCTGCCGGTGGACGCAGGCGGGGTGGACCTGCCGCGGCGCGTGCGCGAAGCCCTCAAGGCCCACGGCCTGGCGGACAGGACGCAGCTCATCCCCGCGTCCTGTCTGGGTCACTGCCCCACGGGGAAGGTCACCGTGCTCGTGGTCCCCGACTCAACGGCGCGGGGCACGCACGCGAAGCTCATCGACCCGAAGGAGGACGGCGAGGACCTCGCGAGGCACCTGTCCGCGCGGCTCCCGAAGAAAGCCGGGCCGCCTTGAGCAGCGCTTCCATCATGGGCACGCAGCTGGCCGTGCCCGTGCCGGCAATCGCATAGGCGGTGCCGTGGTCCGGCGACGTGCGCGGCACCGGCAGGCCCAGCGTCACGTTCACCGTGCGCTCGAAGTCCAGCGCCTTGGCGGGGATGAGCCCCTGGTCGTGGTACATGGCCAGCACCACGTCGTACTTCGCGCCCACTTCGTCGGGCCGCGCGAACAGGCCGTCCGCGGGGATGGGCCCGTGCGCGTCCACCCGCTTCGCGCGGGCCTGGCGGATGGCGGGGCCAATCACCTCCACCTCCTCGCGTCCCAGCATGCCGCCTTCGCCCGCGTGCGGGTTGAGCCCCAGCACGGCGATGCGCGGCTTGCGGCCCACCACGGGCTCCAGGCTGCGTGACAACAGCTGCAGCTGCGCCACCAGCTTCTCCACCGTGAGCAGCTTCGGCAGCTCGGAGATGGGGACGTGGTTCGTCGCCAGCGCGATGCGCACGCGCGGCCCGTCCATCATCATCAGCACGTCCACGCCGAACGCGTCCGCCAGCACCTCCGTGTGGCCCATGAACGGGATGCCCGCGCGGGAAATCTCCTCCTTCGACACGGGCGCGGTGCACAGCGCGTCCACCGAGCCCGCGCGCATCGCGTCGATGGCGGCCCGCACGTACGCGTACTGCGCCTTGCCGCCTTCACGCGAGGGCTTGCCCGGCACGCGGTGCTTCGCTGGAAGGTGCGTCACCTCCACCACGGCGGGCCCCTGCGTGCGGCCCAGCTCCTCCAGGGCCACGCGAGGGAAGCGGCGGAAGAGGGGGAAGGACTCCAGCGCGGGCCCGTCTCCGAACACGACGGGCACCAGCGCGCGGCGCACCGAGGGCTTCGCCAGCGCCAGGGCCGTCACCTCCGGCCCGATGCCCGACACGTCCCCCAGCGAGATGCCCACGCGGGGCCGCGCGTCCGCCGTGGCCACCGCGCTCACATCTTCACTTCGACGTTGGCCTTCGAGCGCAGCTCCTGGACGTACTGGTCCAGGAACTTCTCCGTCTTGTCGTTGAGCAGCTTGGACTCCAGCTTGGGCTTCATCTCCTCGTAGGAGGCCACGGACACGTTGCGGCGCTCCTCCACCTTGAGGATGTGCCAGCCGAAGTTGGTGCGGATGGGCTCGCTGACCTCGCCCTCCTTGAGGTTGAAGGCGGCCTTCTCGAAGGCGGGCACCATCACGCCGCGCTTGAAGTAGCCCAGGTCACCGCCGTCCGACGCGCTGGGGCCCTCGCTGCGGGCGCGCGCCAGGGCCGCGAAGTCCATGCCCGGCCGGCGGGCCTCCTGCAGGATGCCCTCCGCCTTCTGCTTCGCGGCGGCCACCTGTTCAGGCGTGGCCTTGGGGTCCACCTGCACCAGGATGTGGCGGGCGTGCACCTCCACGTCCTCGCTCTCCAGGCGCGTGTACTGCGTGTACGCGGCCTTCAGGTCCTCCTCGGTGACCTTCACCTTGGGGCCCACCTTCATGCGCAAGAGCTTGTCGCGCACCACGCGCTTGCGCAGCATGTCCTTGTAGCTGGCGAGCGTGAACCCTTCGTTCTTGAGCAGCTGCTCGAACTGGGTGATGTCGCTGACGTTGTTCTGCTTGAGCACGTCCTGCACCAGCTCATCCACCTCCGCGTCGGTGGTGGTGATGCCCAGCTGCTGGACCTCGCCCTCCATCAGCTTCTCGCCGATGAGCGTGTCCAGCGCGGCCTTCATCAGCTGCGCGCGGGCCTCGGCGCGCTTGTGCGGGTCGATTTCGGAGTTCACGCGCTGGAGCTCCGGCGCGGCGCGCTGCTGCACCTCCGACAGCGGGATGATGTCGCGGTTCACCACCGCCGCCACCCTGTCCACCAGCTCCGCGCGGGCGGACGTGCCACCCGCCAGGAGCATCACCGCCGCCAGGAACGCCACCAGGTTCTTCATCGCAACGACCCTCTTGAACACCATGACACCGGGGCGCCCAACCGCCGGGCCCCCGGAAAAATCCTTCACTTCGCCGCCGCCTGCGGCGCCGGCCGCCCGCGGATGGTCTGCAGCGTGGCCTCGTTCACCACCACCTGCGCCTTGTCCCGGAGGTCCTTCTCGAAGGCCTCCTGCGCCGCCGCCCGCTTGGCCTCCAAGAGGCGCCCCTCCACCTTCGCGCGCACCTCCGCCAGCTCGCGCTTCCTTGGCGCCTTGCGCTCCAGCACCTTGAACAGGTGGTAGCCGTACTCCGTGGACACCACGTCCGAAACCTGCCCCACCCCCAGCTTGAATACCACCTCGTCGAAGGCCGGCGGCATCTGTCCCCGGGGGAAGAAGCCCAGGTCGCCCCCCACCTTGGCGTCCGCGCTGAGCGAGTAGCGCCGGGCGAGGTCGGAGAACTTCTTGCCCGCCTTCAGCTGCGCCTGGAGCTTGCGGGCCTCATCCAGCCCCTTCACCACCATCTGGGCCGCGTGGACCTCCTCCGGCTCCTGGAAGTCCGCCTCATGCGCCGCGTAGTACGCGCGCAGCTCCTCCTCCGTCACCGCCACGCGCGAGTAGACGTGGTTCGTGAAGAGCTTCTCGATGGTGAGCCGGCTGGCCTCGCGAGCGCGAAGCTCCGCCATGGACAGCTGCCCCTGGGCGAGCACTTCATTGAAGTTGCCCGCCGGGTAGTCGCCCGACAGCCGCAGCACGCCCCGGTCCACCTCTTCGGGCGTCACGGCGATGTTGTTCTGCTTGGCGGCCTGGAGCAGCAGCATCCGCTTCACCAGCGTGTCCACGAGCGCCCGCTTGAAGGGCTCCACCTCTTCGGGCGTGGGCTCCGGCCCCTCCGTGGTGGCCAGCTCCCGCGCCAGCTCCTGTTCGAAGTCCGTGCGGCTGAGCGACTCACCGTTCACGGTGGCCACCACCGTGGGGTCCGGCCCCTCCTGGGCCTGCGGCCGGCAGCCCGTCAGTCCGAGGACTCCGAGCGCGAGCGCAGCGGAACACGACAGCAGGGAGGCGCGGAAGGAAGCGGGACGCATGCGCGGGGGCCTCGGGAGAGGGG
>NZ_RAWL01000351.1:0-9253 GCF_003668885.1 Corallococcus sp. AB049A
GGGGGTCGGGGCCGGGCACCGGCTCCACGGGCACTGCCTCCACGTCCCGGGCGATCCACTCCTGGCCGTGGTCCTCGTAGGTGACGCGGATCTCGTCGCCCTCGGAGATGTCGTGCAGCTGGGCGTTCTCGTCGCCGCGCTTGAGCCGCGTGGCCTCGTCCACGTAGACCTCCTGCTCCTGGCCCTGGCCGTCCACGAAGAGCAGCTCGTCGTCGCCCACCCAGGACACGCGGCCCGCGGCCCAGCCCATGGGCCTCGGCTGCTGACCGGAGCCGCCCGTGCCTTCCTCCGGAGCCGGCGCGGGGGGCGGCGCGCCCTTCGCCTCCGCGCCCGCGTTCTTCAGGGCCTTGGGGTCCACTGTCTCCTTGGAGGCCATCAACCCACGCAGCACCTCCGAGCGTCCCTCTCGGTGCTTCGCGGAGGGCTCATCCGGGTCCAGTCCGCCGTCGTTGCACGCGGACAACCCTCCGAGTCCCATCAGGCCCAGCACCAGCAGGCACGCCGTCCCACGCATTCTCCGCATTGGCCACGTCCTCCCGCATCGTGCGAAAGGAGCCCGCTCCCCGACGGAGTCCCCCTCCATGGCGGCACGGGCCCGCTCTCTCCCCGGTAAACATGGGGACACCCCGTCCCGCGGGGAACCACGAGCGCTGGAGCCTGGGCCTGCCCCCTGTCCGGAGGGCGGGCGGGCGCGCACGGGCCGGTCTACTTCGTCAGCAGCCAGTCCCGCACCGCCATGAAGCGGGCCGTGGGTGCGGCGGCCCTGCGCCACGCGACGTAGAGCGTCCCGCGAGGCCGCCGCGTGGAGCGCCGGCCCGGCTCCGGCGTGAGCGTTACAACCCGCTTCTCCCGCACTGCGGGCGCCACCAGGTAGTCCGGCAGCACCGCGAGCCCCACGCCCGCCTCCACCAGGGCCAGCATCTCATCCAGGTTCGCGACGCGGCAGACCACCTGTGGCGGCAGGGGCTCCTTCGGTCCGAAGGCGGCGCGCCACCACGGCGCCAGCATCGCCAGGTCCGCGTCGAAGGCGATGAACCGGTGCGCGCCGTAGTCCCTCGCCCCGCGCGGCGTTCCCCAGCGCTTCAGGTACGCGGGCGCGCCGACAGCCACGAACTCCTCCTGGGCCACGGGATGGACCTCCAGGCCCGGCGCGTCCGGCAGCAGCCCGAGGATGCCCAGGTCCAGCGCGCCTTCCAGCAGCAGCCGGGACACCCGGCTGGGCACGTCGAAGCGCACGTCCAGCCGCAGCTCCGGGTGCTTCGCCAACAGGCCCGGCAGGCGGGGCCGCAGCCAGTAGCGGAAGAAGGGCCAGGGACCACCGATGGAGACCTCTCCGCGCACCGAGCGCTGGGCCTCGGAGGCCTCCTCCAGCGCCGCGTCCAGCGCGGGCAGGTGCTCGCCCAGCCTCGCGACGAGCGCGGCCCCCGCCGGGGTGAGCCGGGCCCTGCGCCCCACCCGTTCGAACAACGCCACGCCGGTGTCCCGCTCCAGCGCCTTGAGCTGCTGGCCCACGGCGGAGGCGGTGATGCCCAGGCGCGCGGCGGCGGCCGCGTGCGTGCCCGCGCGGCTCACCTCCCACAGGGTCCAGAGCGCTTCGTGATTGCCAAGCATGGCTTCAGTTTATGTGAAGGGACTCGCGGTTTTCTTGGGGGCGGCGCGGACGTATTCCTCACCCATCACCCCACGGGAGTGGGGCTCGAAGGAGGCGTCCCATGGAAGCGCTCACCGCCGTGAAGGTCCTGCTCATCGTCACCAGCCACTCGCAGTTCGGGAACACCGGAGAGAAGACGGGGTTCTGGTTGGAGGAGCTCGCCGCGCCGTACGAGCAGTTCGTGAAGGCAGGCGCCCAGGTGGACATCGCCTCGCCGCTGGGGGGCAAGGCGCCGGTGGACCCTCGCAGCGAGAAGGAGCAGACGGAGGACACGCGCGCCTTCCTCGCGGACGCCGAGGCGACGAAGAAGCTGGCGAACACGAAGGTGCTGGCGCAGGTGAAGGACACCTACGACGCGTACTTCGTGGTGGGCGGGCACGGCGTCATGTGGGACCTGTCCCAGCACGCGCCCACGCACCAGCTGCTGTCCGCGGGCTACGCGCGAGGCGCGGTGGTGGCGGCGGTCTGCCACGGCCCGGCGGCGCTGGTGGGCGTGAAGGGACCGGACGGCAAGCCGCTGGTGGCGGGCAAGCGCGTGGCGGCCTTCAGCAACGCGGAGGAGCAGGCGGCGAAGTTCGACGCCATCGTCCCCTTCGCGCTGGAGACCCGGATGCGCGAGCTGGGCGCGCGCTACGAGTCCGGCCCGCTGTGGAAGAGCTTCACGGTGCGCGACGGGCGGCTCGTCACGGGGCAGAACCCGGCGTCCTCGGCCGCCACCGCGCAGGAGGTCCTCAAGGCGCTGGCGGAGAAGAAGCAGGCCCCGGCCCCCAAGCGCTGAAGGTCAGCCGAACTGGAAGCCGGAGATGCGCGCTCCCATCATGGAGCCGGACCAGGCGGTGGTGCCCCGGTCCGCTCCGGCGGCACCGGCGACGACCATCAAGGGGAGCAGGTGCTCCTCGCGCGGATGGACGAGCCGCGCGTAGGGGGCCTGCGTCCACTGCGTGAGCTTCGCGTCGCGCTCGGCCGAGGGAGAGGTGGCGGCGTCCTGCACCCACGCGTCGAACTTCGCGGAGATGTCCTGCGCGCGCGGGTCTCCGAAGGCGCGCAGGTTGTGGAACGTCATCCCGCTGCCGATGATGAACACGCCCTCGTCGCGAAGCGGCGCGAGCGCCCGGCCCATGGCCAGGTGCTCCGCCGGGTCCAGCCCCTGCTTCAGGGAAAGCTGCACACAGGGGATGTCCGCCTCCGGGTACGTGAGCTTCAGCGGGATGAAGGTGCCGTGGTCGTAGCCGCGCTCGCTGTCCTCCGCCGTGGAGAAGCCCGCGCCGGAGAGCAGCTCCCGCACGCGCGCGGCGAGCCCGGGGTGGCCCGGCGCAGGCCAGGTGATGCGGTACGCCTCCGGCGGGAAGCCCCCGTAGTCATACAGGATGGGCGGCGCGGTGGACGTCATCACCGTGGGTACGCGCTCCTCCCAGTGGGCGGAGATGACGAGCAGCGCCTTCGGCGGTGTCGCGAGGCGCTGACCCACCTGGCCCAGGTACGTCGCGAGCGCCTGGACCTCCGCCTTCGGCAGGCCCAGCTCCACGAACGGCCAGGGGCCGCCTCCGTGAGGGATGAAGACGACGGGCAGGCGCGGGCTGGAAGGATTGGCGGTGGGCATGGCGGCTCTCCTGGGGCCATTCAACTCCACGGGCGGACTGGCGCGCCAACGTACTCGGAGTGGAGCAGCCCGTCCGCTCGGGGCACGACGGCTTCTGCCATGAAACGCCGCTGGGGGACGGATGGGTGGTCCCGTCGCGAAGGCGGTGGCATGAAGAGCATCATCGGCTGGGCGCTCGCCGCGTTCGGCGTCATTGGCTTTGGCATCGAGATCGACAAGCTGATCAGCGGCACCGCGGAGAACACGGTCTCGGGGCTCATCATCGCCGCCGTCTTCATCCTCGGAGGCCTGGCGCTGGTTCGTTCCGCGCGGCGCGCGAAGCTGCCGCCCGAACTGAGGGATGCGCCTGTCATGCGGCCCGCCCTGGACTCCCGAGGCGTCGAGCGGGCCGTGCTCGCCTGCGCGCAGACGCACGGCGGCCGCGTCACCATCGCCGAGGTCGCGGCGGGCACGCAGCTGTCGTTCACGGAGGCCAAGGAGGTGCTCGAGGAGCTCTCCCGCGCCGGCGCCTGCACCGTGGACGTCACGGAGAACGGCGCGTTCATCTACGAGTTCAGCGGCCTGATGCCTCGCGCCGCGAGCAAGGCCTGAGCGGTCCTACCGCGACAGCTTGAGGGTGACGGTCGCCGCGTCCTCCACCGTCCCCTTCAGCGTGAAGCGCAGCTCCCAGACGCCGGGCATGAAGAGGTCCGCGTCGGAGATTTCGTAGGTCCCGGGGTCTTTCGCGGTGACGCGGGGGACGTCGGAGATGCCGTGGCCCATGGCGGGCATCCAGGGCTGGACGGCCAGCACGACACCGGTCACAGGCTTTCCCGACGTGGCGTCGGCGAGCCGCACCTGGAACGTCTGAACACCTCTTCGGAGCGGTGTCGTCTGGGAGAGGACCTCGACGCGGATCCGCCCGGAGGTGCTGGCCGCTGTTCCCACGGTGGCGGGCGCGCTCAGCTGTCCCGCGCCCCACAACAGCATTCCGACAAGCAGTGCCTTCATCATGCTTGCCGTGTAGCGGAAGAAGGCGGGCGGGGTTCTGCGACAAGGTGTCGCATCGCGCATGCGGCTGGAATGCGCGAGGGTGCGCCGTCATGTCCTCTTCCGCCCAGCCCCGTTCGTGGATGTTCGTGGTGCTGGGCGCCGCGGGGCTGGTTGTGTCCGTGCTCGCATGCGCGGCGCTCGTGCTGGTGCTGGACTTCGCATGGTCGGAGGCGCCCGCTTCGAACGCGTCGTGGGAGCTGGAGGTTCCGCCGCCGGTGTATGGCCCGCTGCCGGAGCTGACCCTTCGCGATGCGCGGGGTCAGCCGCTGGAGACGGAGCAGCTTCGTGGACAGCTCTCCCTGGTCCAGTTCGCGTTGGCGCCCCTGCGACAGGTCCAGGCGCAGCTGGAGGCGGACGGCGTCCCGCTTCGAATCGTCCTCGCGACGTCGCGCGACGCCACGGTGCTCCACCCGGATTGACGGCGGCTCCAGGACCGTGGGCATCTCGTGTTGCTGGTGGATCAACGCCTCCAGGTCCGAGGCGTCTACGACTCCAGCCAGGGCCTCTCCACCTCTGAACGTGTCATCACGGACGCGCGCTGTCTGCGCTCCTGTCCCCCTCTATGAAACCCTTGTTCTGGTTCGCGGGAGTGCTGGTCATCGCGTCACTTTTCACCGCGTGGCCCTATGTTCAACGGGAGCGCGCGCGTGTCGCGGCGGAGAACCTGCCCCAGTACGGCACGGTCCCGCGCTTCGAGCTGACCGCGCAGACGGGGCGGCCGTTCTCCGACGCCGACATGCGCGGTCATCTCTACGTGGCGGACTTCTTCTTCACCCGCTGCCCCACGGTCTGCCCGCTGCTCACGGAGAAGATGCTGCGGGTGCAGCGGCAGGCCCGGGAGCAGGGATTGGACCTGCGCTTCGCCTCGTTCAGCGTGGATCCACGTCATGACACGCCGGAGCGGCTGACGGCGTATGCGCGCGACCACCGCATCGACACGTCCAACTGGACGCTGCTGACGGGTCCGATGGACCAGGTGGAGACGACCGTGCTGAAGGGCTTCCGCGTGATGATGGGCCGCGACGCCGACGCGGGCGAGGATGATTTCTTCAGCGTCTTCCACGGCGAGCACTTCGTGCTCGTGGACGCGCGGGGACAGCTCCGCGGCTACTACCGTGTCACGGAGGGCGAAGGGGGCTTGGGAGCCCTGCTCCGGGACGCCGCGCTGCTGGCGCTGGCGCCGGAGTGAATCACTGCATGAGCCCCGCTTGGACCAACAGTTCGCGCACGCGGCGCGCCAGCGCGACGTGGTCCGGGTTGGCCACGGTGAAGCGCTCGGGGGTCAGGATGATCAACGAGCCCCTGTCCTCCACAGGCTCGATGCGCACGGGGGCCGGCAGTGGCGGCACTGTGCCCAAGCGAAGTGAGAGGTACGTAAACCACCCCAGGGAGAAGGGCGCCGAGTCTGGCTCCGGGTACTGCATCCTGTAGGTAGTCGATCCTGCCAATGCCCAGTCGGGCTCCCAGGCGGAAATCATCGCTCTCACGATGCCTTCCAGGACAGGAGTCGTAACGATCCGGTCCGCGTTCGGCCCCCTTCTTGGAAGCGGCATCACGCAGTGATTGGGGTTGGCACCGCTGTAGTCGCCGCACTTGATGCGCAGGTCTACGCTGTCCGCCCCGCTCCCGCCGTTCCCGAACCAGAAGCTAAAGCCAAGATCCTCGAAAGCAGGCCCCCCCTTCTCGCGGTTCACCCCACGCTGAAAAATCTCGGCCAGCGTCGGAACATCGGGTGGCATCAGAGGATGCTTGAGCGCGTCCTTCCGTGACCTTGCAGGCTTGTACCAATGGGCAAGGAAGGGATCACAGGAGGCCAGGAGGTTGAGGAATACCGCTGTCCGCCGGGCACACTCTTCGGGAGACTCCTTGCGTGAGCCCCAGTAGGCGCAAGCATTGTAAGTCTCCGAGTAGCTCTCTGGCGTGGATGTGCTGGTCACGAAACAACCTCTTTAAAGTGCCGGAGTGTGGACGACTTCAACCCCTTTGATTCCCGCTTCCTGAAGGAGCTTCCGCATTGCGTCGGCGGCACGCTTTTCCGCAACGTGCCACCGGATGGGCACTCCACTGCCCCTAAGCTTCCTACTCTGTCGATCGGCCTGATCAATCAGGTCCTTGGCCCCAGAATGGCGGAACCACTCCTTGGGCTCCAGTTCATCAAAGAACCTGGCGTACCCGGGGCCCTTGGCCTCCAGTAGTACACCCTCCTTGAAGCCATCGAACTTCACACCTCCGCTGTTCGGGCCCACGCCACCGACCCAATACGCTTCATCCGCCGTGTACCCGGTGATTTGCTCCTGGTAGCGCCGGGCGCGCGTGGACATCGACTCTTTCGCGGGGCCCCACTGCCCCGGCCCCTGGGAAGGTGCTCCTCCCTTCGAAGCCGTGTTCGCCCGCTGGAGGATGATGGCCGCCCCAGGGCCGCCGCTGAGTGCCGCCGCCGCGCGCCCTGCTGGCACCGCGACGCGCTCCAACGCCAGCGCGCCCTCCGCCGACAGCGAGAGCACCGGAGCCGAGACTTCCGCGCCCAGCGCCATCCCCTTCAGCGCCCGCGTCGTGGCCGAAGCCGCGCCTCCAGTCATGAGCAGGCCCGTCGTGAGCCGCGACACCTCGCGGATCTGCTCGCCACGAGTCATGTACTGGAAGCGCTCCCAGTACATGGGGGAAGCCGCGATGAGCGCCGCCACGCCTGTTGGCAGGTTGCTCAGCCCCGCGATGCTGTCCACAGGACGCGTGAGCAGTTGTCCCAGCGCGTGGTACAGCTCCACGAACGCGTCTTCCGCTCCATCCAGGGTGCGGCTGATGACGTCCGCGTCGTCGTACACCTCGGCCAGGGGCCGCCAATCCGAGGCCTGGAACTGCGCGTCCACGGAGCGGAAGACGCCGCCCTTGCCGCTGTAGAAGCGGCCCAGCTCGAAGCCATGCGCACGGAAGGCACCGTCCTTCCACTCAACTGGCGCCACCTTCTGTTGCGTGCGCCCAGTGAGGGCCCATGCCAGATAGCCGTCCGGGCGCAGCACCGCGATCCGCTCCCGGGAGAAGCGCTCCACCCGCCGCGACAGTTCCTCCCGTGTGGCTTCGCCGTCCTCCATCCAGCACCTCACGCAGGACGAAGCCCGCCACCATCCGCGGTGGCACCGCGTCCCGCGTGACGGGCTTTCGCAGGAGGACTCCGAGCAGCCGTTCCGCCTGCGTGGGCGTCAGCACCTCTCCCACGGGGCGCTCGACGCGCAGCACAGCAGGACCTCCACATGCATCAGGACACTCCAGGCCCGGACGCGGAGGACCGCATCCCGGCTTGGAGTGTCCCGCATGGCCTACTGGATGGCGAAGATGAGCGTCACCTTCGCCTGCACCGTCTGCTCCTCCGGCTGGATGGGCGTCATGGGCGCGGCGCGCGACTCCGCCATGTCCATGGCGAAGGTGGCCGGGTACAGGCGCGGCGCTTCCGTCACCGTGCTCGCGTCCAGCACCGAACCCAGCTTCACGTTCAGCGACGCGGCCAGCACGTCCGCGGACTTGCGCGCCCGCGCCACCGCTTGCCGCAGCGCCTCGCCCTGCACCGCGTCCTGCCGGCTCAGCCCGAAGCGCACCGAGTCCACCCGGTTCGCTCCCGCCGCCAGCGCCTTGTCCAACAGGCTCCCCACCTTGGACAGGTCCGTCACGTGGACGCTCACCAGGTTGCTCACCCGGTAGCCCTTGAGCTTGGGCTCACCGCCCTGCGGCGGCGCCGGCGTGTACTCGGGATAGACGTTGTAGTTGCGCGTCTGCAGGTCCCGCTTCGCGATGCCCGCACCGGTGAGCGCCGCGAGCACCTTCTCCATCCGCTTCGCGTTCTCCTCACCCGCCGCCTTCGCGTTCGCGGCGGACGTCTCCACCGCCACGTCGATGAAGGCCTCGTCCGGCTGCGCCTTCACCTCGCCCGTGCCCTCCACGCGCAACGTGCGCACCTGCGAATCCACGGGCGGCCGGGGCTGCGGTGAGCCGGACGGCGGAACCTGCGTCTGCGCCGCGGCCGTGAAGCCCGCCAGCACCACCAACGTCGTCAACATCCTGCGAACAGCGGACATGGCGCCTCCTTCCCAAAGGCTGAGGAAAAGACCTTCGCGCTTCCCGCGCGAAAGCCTCCCATGTCCCTCAGGACGCCCCGGCCCCGGTGGACATTCACCAGGGCCGGGACGTCTGGCGCCGGACGCTCGGCTAGTGCAGCGAGTCCCCCGCCGAATCCATGGACATGAGGGACTCCAGCGGCTTCTTCAGCGGACGCGGCGCGGACTTGCGCACCTGGGTCACCGCCTTGCGGCGCGCGGTGCGCAGCGCGTCCCGCCCCATGTCCATCATCGCCGCCACCGCGCCCGTCAGCAGGTTGCCCGGCGGCGTGTCCGGCGCGGCCGGGTGCGGGTGCGTGGGCGCGGCCTTCTTCGCCAGCTCCAGCGACTCGCCCACCTGCCGCAGCTCCTGCGGCTTGAAGGCCTTCTTCACCTCCGGGAAGAGGTACTGCTCCTCCTCCAGGACGTGCGCGCGCACGTTCTCCATCAGCACGTGCACCTTCGCGTCGAAGCGCTCGGACTCCGCGGGCAGCGTGTCCAGCTCCGACAGCACCCACTTCACCACGTGGTGCTCCTCCAGCGAGCGCAGCACGTCCGGGGACAGGTCCTCCGAGCGCGCGCGCACGGCCGGGTAGAAGACCTGCTCCTCGATGGCGGCGTGGATGGACAGCTCGCGCACCATCTCGTCCACCAGCTTGCGCTTGTGCGCCAGCGCGTGGTCGCCCGCCTTCTCGAACTTGCGGAACAGCTGCTCCACCGTCTTGTGGTCCGCCTTCAGCAACGTGATGGCATCCATGGGCCGTCTCCCTTCGCGTCGAATCGGGGGGCCGCGCCTCCCCCTTCGCCATGACGCCCGGGTCCCGAAGTGGCCCTGGCGCAGCGCGGCACGGAGTGAAGGGTGGGGATGGATTCCCGGCCGTGCCC
>NZ_RAWL01000352.1:0-9199 GCF_003668885.1 Corallococcus sp. AB049A
GTGGGAGGCCGTGGCGGGGGGGCTGCTCGCGGGCGTTTTCGAGCTCCTGGCGATGCTCCTCGGCATTGGTGGAACCGGGGACCCGCACGGTGATGCCTTTCGGAAGGCCAGGGACCAACCCGATGCCATAGGCAATCTTGCGACTAAAACCCGTGGGGTCGATGAGCGGCTTGCCGTGAATGTAGAGTTCAGCCGAGGGACCGCCATCATTGAGTACCGCATCGGTGGTGCCGAACGCGGACAGCGTCGAGGAAAGCTCCTTCCTCAGAGAGTCTGACTCGGAGATCAGAAAGATGATGTAGCGGTCGGAGTAGCCGAGAATGCTCAGTTTGGTGGGTTTATTGTCGGTACCCGAGCTATCGAACACGCCATCCCTCATCACCGTCTTTTCGGAGCCGTACATCCATTGGCGGTAGGGCTTGTTCTCAGGATTGAACAGCTCGTTATTGGGAATGCGCTTGGCCTGAATACCGGAGTCGTCAACGGTGAAACCCATCAGCACATAATTGTCGCTCGGGGAGGCACCGACGTTCAGGCCGTCAAGGAACACCGGCGTGGTCGGCGTTCCTTCCTCGCACTTGTACGTGGGCATGGAGCACCAATAGCCCTTCTGGTCCTCGGGGCCCCAGTAGAAGCCGTTGATGGCGACGATCGCATTGTTCATGTCGCCGAGGGTCTGGAGCGTCCGCAGGTTCATAGTGCCGGGCTGCTTGTTGGGATCCCCGATGATGCCGGGCTGCTTGTTGGGATCCCCGTTGGGTTGGGCCAACACCTGCAGGTGCATCTGAGGAACAGTGCGATCGATGGTCACCACATGGACCGCTGGGTCATTGGCACTGCAGTCGTAGTATCTGATGCCCGGCGCCACCTCTTCGGAAGGGCTGCTCGGAGAGCACGTCCCTGCATGCGGGCGAGGTGGTTGGGGCGCGGGCGGGCCGCCAAGGGCCGTGCCGCCAAGGGGGAGCAAGGACAGCAGCAACCCGAACCCGACTGGCAGTGACCAGCGTGGTTTCACGACAGAGAAGACAGAAGGAAGGCGCCATTTCATTGGATAGGCCCTTTGCGGGGGTTCTGTGTTCATCTGCTCATGGGCGAGGGAACGTTCACGGAACGAGCGTGTCGGGCTCTCGCCAGAGGGCAATAGGGACAGCCGGGAAAAGGAGCGCGGGTCCTGAGCCCTGCCGCGACCGCTCAGTCCGCTGGAACGCGGCGTGCTGTCCATCCGGACGGCGTTGGCGGTGGGGACGCCGACCTTCCGGCTGAAGCGCTGAGCACCACCCTGTCAGCGCCCGACAGGTTGGGGAAAGGCGCGCAGGAACTGCGCGTCCTTCCAATCCCAGACGCGCGAGGGATTCCTGTCCACGTTCACCGGGAGGGAGCTCCAGTGGTGGACGTCAGGTGTTGCGCGCGGACCTCAAGCTGTGGTGGACACTCCCCGTTACGCCACGGCGCAGGAGCCTGGAAACTGCCCCTGCCCACTCGGAGCGCTCGCGCGAGCGTCCATGGCATGTGACTTGCCATGGGGCCGCGGATGCCCCATCGAAAGCTCCCTCCTCCAGGGCTGGCCACCGCGCGAGACGCGTGCGCGCTTCTTTGGCTCCTCCCGTTCCTTTTCTGGCTGGGCTGCTCCGGCAATATCGGGCCCGCGGGACCCACTCCGAATGGCGGGGATGCCGGCTGCGTCGAGCCCCCGCCCGCGGATGGCTCCGACGCGGGCGTGCCGGCCGACGTGCTCGTCCCCAGCCGCCTGCTGCGGCGCAGCGCGCTGGCGCTGAGAGGCGAGCCTCCGACGGATGAAGAGTACGCCGCGCTGGAGGCCGCCGGGACCGAGGCGGCGCAGCGCGCCTACGTCTCCGCCTTCGTGGACCGGACGCTCCAGGAGCCCACCTTCTACCGGACGCTGTTCGAGACGGCGCGCGACTGGTTCAACATCCCGCCCGTGGGGCCGACGGCGGATCCGCCGGAGTATGGCCTGCAGCAGCAGCGCTCCATCGTCCGGTGCCCCGAGGGCACGCCGAAGGCTGGAGCGTGGAAGTACTTCCGCGACGACAAGGATGCCTGTCAGGGCCTGAAGCCGGATGGCACGCCCGCGGAGGAGCGCTCCCTCGAGGCATGGTGGGCCCCGGGCGCCACGACGAGGCTGGTGGGCTTCGCGGCGAGCGTGTCGCCCACGGGGCAGACCTACGACGCGAGCGGCTTCCCGGTGACGGTGAACTGCGCCACCGCGGGCCCCGTCGCGAACTGTGGCTGCGGGCCCGCCGCCGCGCGCTGCCACGCGGACACGGGGAGCTATCCGGGCTGGGAGGACTACGGGCTTCACAGTCCACAAGGGCAGCGGCGACTCGTCGCCGAGGAACCCGCCCGACTGTTCGCGCACCTCGGTTGGCACGACCGGCCGATGACGGACCTCATCCTCGGCAACTACTCCGTGGGCCCCACGCGCCTGCAGGCTGCCTACGTCATGCAGGGCCTCGCCGGCGAGTTGACGTACCTGCTCGAGGACGACTCCTGGTGGAGACCGTCGCGCTTCGCCAGCGCACCGGTCGACCCCGACCACCGCCAGGGCGACCCGACGGCCTGGCGCGAGTACTCCGTGCCGGCCCGCAACCCCTTCTTCCTGGAGGAGCGGGACTACCGGTACGACCCGCGCACGCAGTCCACGGCCATGAAGGGCATCCCCGCCGCGGGCATGCTCACCAGCCTCGGCTTCCTCAGCGCCTATCCCCGCGAGCGCGTGCGCGGCGCGCGGGCGCTGGAGATGCTGGCCTGCGAGGAGCTCTCCCCGCCGCAGGGGCAGGAGTTCAACGAGTACAAGAGGGACCCGGGCACGGAGGGGACCTGCCAGCACTGCCACCGCCGGTTGGACCCCGCGGCCATCCACTTCAAGCGCTTCGCGAAGGTGGGGCACGGCTTCGAGGGCCATGGCGCGACCTACCCGATGCCGGGTGTGGGCACGGTGTGGCACTGGCCCGCGCGGTGGCGCACCGGCGAGTACCCCTATCACTCGGACCCGTTCAGCCACTGGAACCGCTGGTACATGCCGGACACGCTGCTGACACCCGTCACGCAGGCCCAGGCCGACGCGAATCCGGAGGCCGTCTTCATCGACTTCCTCCCTGCGGAGCAGAACCTGCTGGGCCAGACGAGTGACGGGACGGTGGGGCCGCTGGGTTTCGCCAAGCTCATCGTCGCCTCGGGCTCGTTCGACCGGTGTGTCGTGCGTCACCTGCACGCGCAGGTGATGGGGCGGGACATCGACCCGGCGAAGGAGGCGGGCTACCTGGAGGACCAGGTGGCGCGCTTCATCTCCGGGGGCCGCAAGGCCCGCCCGTACATCAAGGCACTCACGCAGTCGGACCTCTTCCAGAGGGGGCGCTGACATGAACCGCTACGCATGGCTCCTCGTACTCCCCTGGATGGCCGCCTGTAGCCCGGAGGTGACGCCGTCCACCCCCCGCTCCCAGACACAGTCGGCGTGCGGCACGCCGGCGACCTCGGAGACCCTGCGCGTCATGGAGGGCCTCAAACCGCACTGCGAGGGCTGCCATGCGCAGGGCGCGCGCGGCTACTTCGCCTCGGTGGAGGCCTTCCAGGGCCTGCTCGTCGCGGATGCGCGGCTGGTGAAGGCCGGCGACCCCGACGGAAGCGAGCTGCTGCGGCTGCTGGAGGGTCGGGGAACCGGTTCCTTCAAGCAGATGCCCATCGGCCAGAAGTCCTACGCGCAGCTCGTCTCGGAGGGCACCGCGAAGCTCCCCGTGGAGGCGGTGCGAGCCTGGATTCAAGGGCTCGGCACGCAGCAGCGTGATGCCCGGCCGGACCGCGACGCCCCGCGCATCACCCGCATGAGCGCGGCCCAGATGCAGCGCGCGCTCTACCAGCAGCTCGGGCTGGGGTACGACGACTTCTTCGTCAACGCGAAGGAGTTCGGCTTCGACATGGCGGAGTCCCGAGGCGAGGAGTACCTCCCGCTCCAGTCGCCGGACGCCATCCCCGCTCCCCGGCAGTACATCAGCGGCGAGCGCTACCATGGGCTGGGTGGAGGCTCGGTGATGAACCAGGTCTCCGCGGACCGGACCCCTTCGCCCACGCTGGCCCTGACGCTGACGCAGGTCTCCCAGCGCTGGTGCCGCAGGGCCCTGGCCCGGCAGGACAACACGGCGCTGTTCCCGAACGGTGCGGCGCGCACGGCGGACCCGGCCGACGTCAAGGCCACGCTGAAGCGCTGGTCGCTCCACTTCCTGGGAGAGCGCTTCACCGACGCGCAGGTGGACGAGCTGTACACGGACGTCTTCGTGCCGCTCTCGACGCCGACTGACACCGAGCCCGCCTACGTGGGGGTCTGCTCGTACTTCATCCGCCACCCCCACTGGATCTTCTACTGAGGCCCGCCATGAAGCTCTCTCGTCGCAATCTCTTTCAAGCGGCCTTCGGGGCCGCGCACGTCGGGCTGATGGCGCGGTATGGCCTGCCGTCGGCGATGGCGCAGTCGGCGTCGGGCCGGCCCACGAAGATGCTGGCCATCTGGCTGGTGGGCGGACTCCATTGGGAGTCCTTCTTCGCGCCGATGACCCGCGCGGGCATCCAGAAGTTCATCCCTCCCGCGCAGGGAGGCAACTACGCCTACGGGTACAACCCCGAGCAGGTGGAGCACCTGGATCGCTCTCCGGTGGACCTGATGTCCCCCGGGCCCGCGCGCAAGCTGCGCGTGCCCGTCTACTGGAACTGGTCCAATCCCGCGGACAGGAACGGGAACAACCCCGTCGTCGGCAACGCCCAGGTCTACCGCCCGGAGGGGTACGTGTGGGCCAACCCGGCCTACAAGCTCTACGAGAAGGCGGTGCTGCTGGTGGGAGCGGACCAGGGGACGGCGGCGCACGCGAGCGGCCTCATCGCGAGCATGTCCGGTGTCGCCGGCTCCACCTTCCGGGCTCCGTCGGTGCAGGCCGTCGTGGCCAACGCGATGGCGTCACGCTTCCCGGACCGGCCCCTGCCCAATGTCGCCCTGGGGGGGCCGCTGCCGATGGCGCTCGGGCTGCCCGCGCTGGCGAACCCGACGCTGCTCTCCTCCAGCGCGAGCGTGGAGCCCACGCTCTCCGACCGGCGGGACGGCACGTGGCACGGCCTGCGCGCGCGCAAGGACGAGCCGGACCTCGCCTTCGATGGCACGCCCATGTCCGGCGCGGTGCCCGCGACGGCGGTGGACTCGGCCCTGCTCAAGGCGGTGCGCCGCGAGCGAGGCACCTCCAGCGCCGGAACGGACGGGTACCTGGAGCAGCTCTACGACACGTACAAGGGCGCCAGTCGCACGATTCGCCGGGACATGCTGTCGGTGCTGGAGAAGACGCCCGCCTGGGAGAAGCTCAAGGCCGACCCCGCGTATCCCGAGGACTGGATGGCCTGCACCGGCTATGCGGATGCCTGCGGCACGATGCCGTCGATGGGGGACTATGCGTTCGCGCTCCAGTTGCTGAAGTCCGACCTGGTGTCGACCGTCAACCTGCGGGCAACGAGCATCGAGGGCTTCACCTTCGACTCCCACTTCGTCAACGGCCAGATCGTGCATGCCCAGTACCTGCGCATCGCCCTGGAGATGGTGGGGCGCATGTGCCTGGAGATGAGCCTGACGCCGAGCCGCTCGGACCCGTCGCGTTCGCTGCTGGATGAGACGCTCGTGTACGTCTACAGCGACTTCGGGCGGACGTTCCCCAAGGTGGGCAGCGACCACCACCCCGCGACGTGTGCCCTCCTGGTGGGAGGCGGCATCCAGGGGAACCAGATGATCGGCGGCTACGACGAGAGGATGGACGGCTCGCCCATGGGCATTCCGGTGAGGCTCGTCGAGGAGTCCGGGGACATCGCGACGCGGACGCCGACCTCGCAGGACGTCGCGGCGACGGTGCTCCGCGCCTATGGGCTCGTGCCCGGAAAGGACTTCTTCATCCCGGGCGGCTACGGCGTCTTCGACGGCGTCGTGAGGAGCTGAGTCAGTACCGCGGTGCCCCCCAACAGGACTGGACACAGATGCCCCCTCCCTCGCTCGTTCGAAGCCTTGTCCTCGGTGTGTTGATTCTGGGCTCAGCCGGCTGTTCCGGCGGTTCCACTTCGTCGAATGACGGCGGAGTTGTCGCGGAAGCGGATGCGGGAACCGACGCAGGTGCCAGCGCCTGCGCTCCGAGGCCCGCGCCGCCCGCCGCGCCCACGCAACTCGTCGCGGCGAGCGTCTCCGCCTTCGAAGTCTCCCTGACGTGGGCGCCGTCGACGACCGCCTCGGTCAAGCGCTACCGCGTGTTGCTGGGGGCGGGGCAGGTCGGACAGGTCGAGCGGCCGGCCTTCGCCCACCGCCCGGTCGTCCCGGGCGAGACGTACACGTACACCGTCACGGCGCTCACCGACGAAGGGGGAGAGAGTCTTCCGTCCAATCCGGTGACGGTGACGATTCCGGACCCACCCCCCGATGCGCTCTCCGGGTTGGCGCCGGGGCACTGGTACGCGTTCCCGAATTCGAACCTGCGGGCCGCGGCCCTCTCCCCCGCGATGCATCCGTGGCTCGGCTGGGGCGAGGGCATCAGCGGAATCATGAACGACTGGTCGAGTGGTGCCCTCGACACCCAACGCGACCGGCTCTACATCACCGGCGGCGGGCACAACGGCTACTACGGCAACGAAATCTACGGCTTCGATCTGCGGACGGGCGCGTGGGTCCGCCTGACCGATCCGGATCCGGTGAGCCCCGGAGCGGAGTGTCCCGACCGGGCGCTGGGCGTCAATTGCGCCATCCACACCTACGATGGGCTCGAATACCTGCCTCCGCCCTTCGACCGGTTCCTCGCGATTGGTTGGGATGGCTGGCCTCAGACAGCGCTCAACCTCGACACCCGGCGCTGGGAGAATCACCCCGAGCTGCCACAGCTCGGGACGCGCACCGGCTCCAACTCCGCCTACGACCCCAACACCCGCGTCCTCTGGTACCACTCCGGCGCGGAGGCGGTGTCGGTCTGGGATCCCGCCACCGGCAGGTGGACCATCCGCGGTGAGGCGGACCAACTCGGCTATTACAAGAACGCGGTCGTCGATCCCCGGCGCAAGCTGTACGTCGAGGTCGGTCAGGGCTCCACCGACACCTGGACCATCGACGCGCTGGGGAAGTTCGTTCCGAAGCGCACGCGGCTGGCGACCACGGGCGCGCGGGAGATTGAAGCGGTGGGAAATCCCGGCGTCGACTACGACCCGGTGACCGATCAGCTCGTGGCATGGAACGGGGGCGGGGACATCTACACGCTGAACCTCGACACCCGCGTCTGGACGAAGCGTGCGGCGCTGGGCACGGTGGTGCCCGGACCGGCCAACCTGAACGGGACGTTCGGGCGGTTCCGCTACGTGCCGAGCCTGAATGTCTTCGTGGTGGTCAATACCGTCGACACCCATGTCTTCGTCTACCGGCTCGATCCGAGACCTGCGCGCCTGTTGCGGCGCATCGACGTGACGGCGCCTGACGCGAAGGTCGAGGCGAACTCGACCGGCAAGCTGGGGGTGACGGCGGTGTTCCAGGACGGAACCTCGGTCGTCCCCACCTCGGGAATCACGTTCAGCTCGCTCGACCCGGAGGTGGCGACCCTGGATGAGGACGGCACCTTCCGGGCCATCAACCCGGGCCGGGCCCGGCTGCAAGCCAGCTACACCGATCCCCTCACCCGGCGCGGGCTGGTGGGCGCCCGGGTCATCGAAGTGGTGCCGATGACGGGCGACGTCGTGCTCGATGCGTTGACGATTCAGCCATCGTCGGCGCTCACGGTGGCTCGCGGCGGGACGGCGGGCCTCACGGCCGTCGGCTCCTACCACCGCGGCGCCGACCTCTTCACCCGCGACGTCACCTGCGAGGCCACCTGGAGCTCCGACGGCGCGTCGATCGCCACGGTGGCCGACGGCACGGTCAGGGGCGTGTCGGAGGGAACGACGACGCTCCACGCGAAGGTCGGGGCGGTGGATGCCCAGGCGGCCCTCGAGGTCATCCCGCGAGCGACCCAGGAGCTGATCGCGCTGAACTTCCAGCCTCCTGGACCGCCGATGGTGACGGGCTGGGCGGTGGCCGACGACTCCGCCTTCAACGCGACCCGCGGTTGGGGCTGGCAGGACGCGGTCGGTCTCCAGACTCGAGGCGACCGCAAGGGCACCCAGGATGCGCGCCTGGCCAGCTTCGTGCTGACGATGCAGACCGGAGCAAGGTTCCGGCTCCAGGTTCCCGATGGCCGGTACCACGTGGCGGCGTCCGTGGGAGACAACAACTTCGGAGCGGGTCTCGCGAGCGTGGAGCTCGCGGGCTCGGGCATCGTCTACGGCGTCGGCACGGGTAACACATCGGGGGCCAGCATCGTCGAAGCCTCTGGCGGCAAGGGCCTCGTCTTCGACGTCGTGGGGCCCATCAACTGGCTCGCGGTGATGCGGGTCAACGGCATGGACTTCAACGAGGTGCTCGCCGCGGCGAAGACCTGGTAGCTGCGCGTCCTTCCAATCCCAGACGCGCGAGGGATTCCTGTCCACGTTCACCGGGAAGGAGTTCCAGTTGTGCACGAGGTAGGGCAGGACGTCGGTGAAGAAGCGCGGCCCGATGGAGTGCCCGGCCCACCAGATGAAGAAGGAGGAGATGACCGCCCAGTGCAGGACGAAGATGAGGGCGAAGACGACCTCGTAGGGCTCCAGGCTGCGGCGGCGCCACCGCTGGACGAAGCCCACCACGCCCAGCACGAGGAACGCGTCACCTGCAAGGCCGAGCCGAAGAACTGGATGACAGAGACGGCCCCGGCTTGCCCATGACGGATGCCCTGCCTCCGCGCTCGCCGACGTTGTAGGGCTGGGGGCCATGCCCATCGACTCGGTGACCATGGACGCGGGTGAGCCCGTGGTGGTGGCCGCCGAGCGGCTCCCGAAGAAATCGAGGGGGCCGCACAACCAGCGTTTCGAGGGTCCTACGTATGAAGGGCGGACCGGGGTTCCCGCCGCGCGCAACGACGTGTCGACGCGGGCTGGGTCCGGTGGCCGCCGTTCCCCAACTCGCCCCCTCTTCGCTGGCGCGGCCGCGCGAAGCGCCTGTCCTCAGGCGTTCCTCAACGAAAGTACATTCACCATGCAGATGCAGAAATGGCTCGTGTCGACGGTGCTCGGACTCACCCTCGTGGGAGGCGCCGGCTGCGGCCCCCAGGAG
>NZ_RAWL01000353.1:0-9189 GCF_003668885.1 Corallococcus sp. AB049A
GCCCCGGAACGCGCGGGGTGGGACACTGGGTGTGCCGAAGCTTGCGCCCCTCTTGAGCGTTCTGCTAAGGACGCCGCGCCCCGTTATGTAGAGGGGCCGGGCTTCACCGCCCGAGGCAGTCAGCAGCACCCACTACTCACACGCGTGTCACCGGTCCCCGGTGCCCCTCCACGGTGGAAGGGCCAGGACTGGCAGCGGTCTCAACGCGCGTGGCGGAACAACCGGAAGGTATACGCACCATGGATCAGCAGGATACGCAGACCCAGGCCCAGGCAATGGCCGCCGCCAGCGGCATCACGATGCGCCAGCTGCTGGAGGCCGGCGTTCACTTCGGCCACCAGACCAAGCGCTGGAACCCGAAGATGAAGCCCTACATCTTCGGCGCCCGTAACGGCATCTACATCATCGACCTGCAGAAGACCGTGACCATGGCCCGCGCGGCCTTCCGCTTCGTGGCGGACATCACGGCGCGCGGCGGGTCCGTGCTCTTCGTCGGCACCAAGAAGCAGGCCCAGGACGTCATCCAGGAGGAGGCCGCCCGCGCCGGTCAGTTCCACGTCACCAGCCGCTGGCTGGGTGGCACGCTGACGAACTTCAAGACCATCAAGCAGGGCATCGACCGCCTGAAGACGCTTGAGAAGATGGCCGAGGACGGCACCTTCGAGGTGCTGCCCAAGAAGGAAGTCGCCCAGCTGGAGCGCGAGCGCGAGAAGCTGGAGAAGAACCTGGGCGGCGTGAAGAACATGGGGAAGCTGCCCCGCTGCGTGTTCGTCATCGACCCGAAGAAGGAGCACATCGCCATCCACGAGGCCACCCGCCTGGGCATCCCGGTGATCGGCCTGGTGGACACGAACTGCGATCCGGACGGCATCGACTTCGTCATCCCGGGCAACGACGACGCCATCCGCTCCATCAAGCTCTTCACGTCCAAGATCGCGGACGCGTGCCTCGAGGGTGCGGCGCGCTACCGTGCGTCCGGCGCCGCCGAGCGCGACGAGCAGGAGGAGCGCGAGGGCCGTGACGACCGCGGCGACCGCCGTGACGACCGCCGGGGCCCGCGCCGTGGCGACCGCCGTGACGACCGCCGGGGTGGTGGTGGTGACCGTGGCGGTGACCGCCGCGGCCCCGTCGTGGAGATGAAGGCCACCGCGGCCCCCACGGAGCAGGCGCCCGAGGGCGGCGGCGAGGCCCCGCCGGCGGCGGAGTAACCGCCCGCGCTTCTCCGCTTCCCCAACGCGGTATCCGGAGTTCGGCCGGGCGGCACCTCTCAAGGCCCGCTGTCCGGCCGTCTCCATTTTCTACGTCCCTGGCGTCAGTACCCAGAAACCCAGTCCTCCGCCCCCGGCGCACGCCGCCAGGCTCGGAGCCGATGAAGAAAGAGATACGACATGGCTGAGATCACCGCCCAGATGGTGAAGGACCTCCGCGAGCGCACCAACGCGGGCATGATGGACTGCAAGAAGGCGCTGGCCGAGTCCGGTGGCGACTTCGAGAAGGCCGCCGAGTGGCTGCGCAAGAAGGGCATCTCCAAGGCCGAGGGCAAGGCCGGCCGCGTCGCCGCCGAAGGCATCGTGACCTCCTACATCCACGGCGGCCGCATCGGCGTCATCGTGGAGGTCAACTGCGAGACGGACTTCGTCGCCCGCAACCCGGACTTCCAGGACCTGGCGAAGGAAGTGGCGATGCAGATCGCCGCGGCCAACCCCAAGTTCGTCCGCCGCGAGGAGGTCCCCACCGAGGCGATGGACAAGGAGAAGGAGATCCAGCGCGAGCTGCTCAAGCAGCAGGGCAAGCCCGAGGCGATGCTGGAGAAGATCCTCGTGGGCAAGATGGAGAAGTACTACGAGGGCGTCTGCCTGGTGGACCAGCTCTGGGTGAAGGACGACAAGAAGAAGGTCGGCGAGATGATCAACGAGCGCGCCGCCAAGATTGGCGAGAAGGTCTCCGTGCGCCGCTTCGTCCGCTACGAGGTGGGTGAGGGCATCGAGAAGAAGAAGGACGACCTGGCCGCCGAGGTCGCCAAGACGCTGGGCCAGGCCTAAGCGCCTCCCGCCGCACCGCAGCTCCCTCAGGGCCGCGTGCCTGGGGCTCTTCCTCACCCGGGGAAGGGCGCCGGGAACGCGGCCCTTGGTATTCCAGGACCCGCTTTCTCCGCGTCCGTCCGCCCGGCATCTGACGGTGCGGCACGCGTCACGACTTCCGTCGTTGCCTGGGCGCGGGGCGGGGGATAGAAGCGGTCGCGTATGTCCGAATCCACCTCTCCCTACAAGCGCATCCTCCTCAAACTGTCGGGCGAAGCCCTGATGGGCGAGGGGAAGTACGGCATCCACCCGCCCACCCTCACGCGCATCGCGGAGGAAGTGGCCGAGCTGTCGCGGACGGGCCTGGAGATCGCCCTCGTGATTGGCGGCGGCAACATCTTCCGCGGCGTCGCTGGCGCCACGGAGGGCATGGACCGCGCGAGCGCGGACTACATGGGCATGCTCGCCACCTGCATCAACTCCATGGCGCTGCAGGACGCGCTGGAGAAGCAGGGGCTGAAGACGCGCGTGCAGTCCGCCATCAAGATGGAGCAGATCGCCGAGCCCTACATCCGCCGGCGCGCCGTGCGGCACCTGGAGAAGGGCCGCGTCGTCATCTTCGCCGCGGGCACGGGCAACCCCTACTTCACCACGGACACGGCCGCGTCCCTGCGCGCGATGGAAATCAACGCGCAGGTCATCCTCAAGGCCACCAAGGTGGACGGCGTCTACAACGCGGACCCGAAGAAGGACCCGACCGCGAAGCGCTACCGGACGCTCACGTACATGGACGTCCTCAAGCAGAACCTCAACGTGATGGACTCCACGGCCATCTCGCTGTGCATGGACAACAAGCTGCCCATCATCGTGTTCGACCTGGGCACGCGCGGGAACATCCAGCGCGCCGTCACGGGCCACGGCGAATTCGGCACGGTTGTCGGCGCGGCCGAGACGGTCTGGGCCTGAAACCCCGAGCAGGACAGCGACCCACCCCATTTCTGGAGGAGACTCACAATGGCTGACGCCGCCGCGGAACTGAAGACCCGTATCGACAAGGCACTGGACTCCCTCAAGCAGGACCTGTCCAAGGTGCGCACCGGCCGTGCGTCCACCGCCATCCTGGATGGCATCAAGGTGGACCAGTACGGCAGCCCCACGCCCCTGGCCGGCGTGGCCAGCATCAACGCGCCGGAGCCCCGCCTCATCACCATCAAGCCCTGGGACAAGAGTGTCCTGAAGGACATCGAGAAGGCTCTGCGCGAGGCCAACCTGGGCATCAACCCGATGAACGACGGTGAGATGATCCGCCTGCCGTTCCCGCCGCTCACCGAGGAGCGCCGCAAGGACATCGTGAAGCAGGTGAAGGCGCGGGGCGAGGAGTCCAAGGTCGCCATCCGCAACATCCGCCGCGACGCGAACGAGGCCCTCAAGGCTCAGCAGAAGGACAAGAAGATCACCGAGGACGACCTCAAGCGCCGCACCGAAGAGGTCCAGAAGACGACCGACGCCGGCATCAAGAAGGTGGACGAGATGCTCGCGGCGAAGGAGCAGGAAGTGATGAAGGTCTGAGGCAACCGCCTCGAGGCCGGGGGCTCGTGGCCAGGCGCCACGGGCCTCCGCGGCCCGGCTCAGCCCTGCTCAAGCCGAGTAGGTGAGTGCTTCGCCGGTGAGGTGACGCACCACGCCGGACACGAAGGCGAACAGCTCCAGCCCCTTGCCCTTGTCGTCCTTCCAGGCGCGGGTGGCGTCGTCGTGGCTGAAGTGGATGCCCTGGCCCTGGCCGGCCACCCAGATCTGCCAGACGGCGCGCTGGGTGTTGATGATGCACTTCTCACCGGACGCGGCCGTGAGCGTCACCTTGTCACCGGTGGCTTCGGCTTCCAGCACGTCCGGGTCGAAGGTGTCCGCGGCCGCCAGGATGCGCTTGAACGCGGCGGCCACGAGCGAGTTGTAGCGGGCTTCGTCCATGGCCGCGCTTCCGTTACGTCACTGGATGACGTCGAGGACCTGCTGGCCGGGGGCGGCGTAGAACAGGAACTTCAGGTGCTGCGCCGGGGGGTTCTCCCCCTTCTCGCCGGGCACCTGGTCTTCCGTGCTGGTGGGCGTGTCCGGCCACTCCATGGCGATGACCGTGCCGGGGTTCACCGGCTTGGGGAAGGACTGCATCCCCAAGAGGTGCGCCGCGAGCGCGCCCATGGAGGGCTGGTGGCCCACCAGGACGAGGTTCTCGTCGGAGTACTCCTTGAGCACGGGCTCCACCGCGCCCACCGGCATGTCCGGCAGCAGGCAGCGGTGCACGCGCAGGAGGCCTTCATGCTTCACGGAGTGGGAGAGGATCTGCGCCGTCTGCACCGTGCGCACCAGCGGGCTGGTGAGGATGAGGCTGATGGGCCCCATGCGCTCAGACAGCGACGCGAAATGCGCGGCGACATTCGTACGGGCCTTCGCGGTCAGCGCGCGCGCCTCGTCGCCGAGACCCTCGGGGATCTCTGCGTCCGCATCGCCGTGCCTTACCAGGAAAATCCTCAAAGTCCCTCCACCGCTCGCGACAGGACCGCGGTTCGTACATGACCGTGGCCCGGTTGGTCAAAGGTAATGAATCGATTGTTCAGTGCCCGGAACAGCCTGCCCGTGGAGGGCGTTCGGGAACCGCCGTTCGCGGGGCCAGCCCGAGCATACACTGGGCACCCACTGGCGTTCACGGGAGGTGGCATGCGCAAGTTGTTGGGGTTTCTGGCCGTGGTCCTGGCCCTTTCCGCCTGTCGCAAGGATGCGGCGGAAGGCTCGGAAGGGGGCGGTGACGCCAGGGAGCCGGTCGCCCGGCTGGAAGCCGGGGAGGCGGCGGAGGAGGCGTCCCCGTCCGGCCCCTACACCGTGACGAAGGCCAAGCTGGATGCGTACGTGGGCTACCAGCGCAAGATGCTGGAGGTGTACGGGTCGCTGATGCGGGGCCTGCAGGACATGGGGCCGCTGATGGACGCGGGCACGCCCCAGGCGCTGGAGAAGGCGAAGAGCGGCCTGAAGCTGATTGAACGCAAGGCGCAGGCGGAATCCGACGCGCGCCAGGCGGCCGGGCTGTCCACGGACGAGGTCAACCGCATCGCGGAGGTCGTCACCGCCGTCATCAGCCAGCGGCAGATGGGGCGCACGCTCCAGTACGAGGAGGAGCTCAAGAAGCTGGAGGCGCTCCAGGCCCGCATGCCGGAGGAGCAGCAGAAGGAGCTGGCGCCGCAGGTGGAGTCCATGCGCCGCCAGGTGGAGACCTTCCAGAAGCTCCCGGAGGCGCGCCAGGAGTTCGGCGACGCCAACGTGGACGTGGTGCTGACCCGCGAGACCGACCTGACGAAGAACTACCAGGACATGCTCAAGGCCTTCGCGGGCGTGCGGCGGTAGCTATACGCGCTTGAGCCCGGGCGCCTTCTTGAGCAGCTGCGCGAGGAAGGCGTCCCCCTGCTTCTCCAGCACGGTGTTGCCCCGCAGGCGCTGGCCCAGGTTGACGAAGTCCACGTGGTCCAACCGCTGGTCCTGGTTGTAGCAGGAGAAGACCCACGTCTCCTTGCCGGTGGCGGGGTCCACGTGCCGCTGGAGGCACTGGGCGCAGATCTCCTTCATCATGCACTGCATGGGGGAGTTGATGGACCCGATGGCCTCGTGGCCCGGCTTGAGGAACGGCTGGAGCACGCCGTGCCGCGCCTCCGCCACCGCGCGCATCATCCGGTCCGAGCCGATGGCGATGACGCGGTCCACCTCGCTCAGGGAGATGACGGGCTCAACGCCCAGCCTGCCTTCCGCGTACGCCACCAGGGCCTGCACCACGTTGCCCCGGAAGGCCGCGTCCTGGGGGCGGCGCACGTCCAGCAGGTCGCCTGCGTCCACGGACCAGATGACCTGGTCCGTGCCGGCTTCGATTTCGTCCTGCTTGAACGCGTCCGCCTTCAGCCGGTAGCCCGCGAAGTACACCACGCGGCAGCCCGCAGCCTTGAGCGAGCGCGCGATGGAGAAGAGCACCGCGTTGCCCAGGCCGCCGCCCACCAGCACCACCGTCTCATTGGGGGCAATCTCCGTGGGGGCGCCGGTGGGGCCCATCAGCACGACGGGCTCGCCGGGCTTGAGCGCGGCGCACAGGCGCGACGAGGAGCCCATCTCCAGCACGATGGTGCCCATCAGCCCCTGTTCCTTGTCCACCCACGCGCCCGTGAGGGCCAGGCCCTCCATGGTGAGGCGCACGCCGTCCACGAGCGGCGCGTTCCGCTCGAAGTTCTGGAGCCGGTAGAACTGGCCGGGGGAGAAGTGGCTGGCGGCGAAGGGCGCCTTCACCACCACCTCCACGATGGTCGGCGTGAGCCGGTTCACCCGCACGACGCGGGCGAGGAACGCCTCGTCCAGCTTCGCGAAGTGGGCGGCGCGCTGGGTGTCTCGCGCCTCCTGCGCGGCGGTGTCGCGGAAGTCCAGGCCGGCGACCTCCTTCGCGAACAGGCGCGCCACCTGCGGGTGGCCGTCCTTCGCGCTGGCCATGGCCTTCACCACGTTGCCCGCGTAGGCCGGGTGGTTGTCGCCGTAGAAGGACACGAAGCGGCCGTCGCGCTGGTAGGACGTGAAGAAGCCCACCTTCGCGTTGGGGTCCTCCTGCGCCTCCACGGGCTGGAGCGTGAAGCCGCTGCCGTCGTCCACCAGCTCGTGGCCCTGGAAGTACTCCTTCGCCGCGTCCAGCTGGAAGGTGCCCGGGTACTCCTTCTCGTAGGTGACGTTGGGGGACGTGCCCGCGGCCACGCAGACCGTCCTCGCGGGCAGCTCGAAGAACTGGCCGCTTCCCTTGAGCCTGCCGTCCACCGTCACCATGCGCTCGAAGCGGATGGCGCGCACCGCGCCGGTGTCATCCGGCAGCGCCTCCGTGGGGCTCATCCGCTCGATGAAGCGGATGCCCTCCTCCAGGGCCTTGGACACCTCTTCGTGGTTGAGGCGGTAGGCAGGCGACTCGGTGAGGCCCCGGCGGTACACCAGACTCACACCGCCCCAGGCGCGCACCAGGTGGATGAAGTCCGGGGCGCGGCCTTCGGCGTGTGCCTTCTGGCGCTCCGCCCGGACGGCGCGGCCGTGCGTGAGGAAGGTCTCGTAGGTGGCGCGCTCCTCCGCGTCCAGGCGCGCGAGGACGCTGTCCTCGCCCAGGTCCGCCACCAGCTTCTCGTGGCGCTCCAGCGTCTTCTCCACCTGCACCGGGTAGTAGGCCATCAGCTCCGTGGCGGTGTCGATGCCGGTGAGGCCTCCGCCGATGACGATGGCCGGCAGCCGCACCTGCAGGTTCGCCAGCGCGTCGCGCTTGAAGGCGCCCGTGAGCTGCAGCGCCATCAGGAAGTCGGACGCCTTGCGGATGCCCCGGATGAGGTTGTTCTTCATCCCGATGAGGGTGGGGCGGCCCGCGCCCGCGGCGATGGCCACATGGTCGAAGCCCAGCGCCCACGCGTCCTCCACCGTCAGCGTGCCGCCGAAGCGGATGCCGCCGTGGATGCGCAGGCCCTCGCGGCGCGCGAGCGTCAGGTGGATGAGCGTGAGGAAGTTCTTGTCCCAGCGCACGGTGATTCCGTACTCGGACACGCCGCCGAAGCCCTCCAGCACGCGCTCGTCCAGCTCGCGCGTGAGCTCTCGCCAGTCGCGGATGGGCTGGAGCGCGTGGCCGTTGCGGCCCACGAGTTCGTCCGGGAACGGTTCAATCTTGAGGCCGTCCACGCCGGTGACGGCGAACCCTTCGTTGAGCAGGTAGTGCGCCAGCGTGTAGCCGGCGGGGCCCAGGCCCACCACCAGCACGTTGCGGCCCACGTAGGGCAGGGCGTACGGGCGCCGCGGGTTGAGCGGGTTCCAGCGCGTGAGCAGGCCGTAGATTTCAAAGCCCCACGGCAGGTCCAGCACGTCGGTAAGCGTGGCCGTCTCCGCCAGCGGGATGTTCACCGGCTCCTGCTTCTGGAAGATGCAGGCCTTCATGCAGTCGTTGCAGATGCGGTGGCCGGTGCCCGCGCACATGGGGTTGTCCAGCGTCACCATGGCCAGCGCGGCCACGGAGTCACCCTCGCGCTTGAGCGCGTGGGCTTCGGAGATGCGCTCGTCCAGCGGGCAGCCGGTGAGCGGGATGCCCAGGGGGTTCTTCTTGAACGAGTGCCCCTCCGCCACCGGGTCCTTCGCGGGGAAGCCCTTGCTGCACGAGTCCTTCTGCCGCTCGTGGCAGAGGACGCAGTAGTCCACCTCGTTCATCACGTCGCGAGGCGTGCCCCGGCGGTCGGTGAGCTTGAAGCCGTCGCGGTGGCGCAGGTGGTGCTCCAGGCCCTCCGCCAGCTCCTCCATCCCGGCGTCCGGGCGCCGCAGCTGCACCAGCTGGTCGAACACCAGGGGCTTGGGCAGCCGCAGCGTGGGCCAGGAGTGGAAGAGGGCCCGGGTCTCCGGGTGCAGCGCGCGGGCGTACGTCCACCGGTCCGCCAGGGACAGCAGCGCGCGGACGGACTGGAGCTCCGCCGCGTCGTCGCCCTTCGTCACCAGGCTGGAGCCGAACGCGTCCAATCCCTCGGGCGTGGCCGTGAGCGCGGCGCGCAGGGTGGCCCAGCGCTCGCGCAGGGCAGGGGCGCGGTCCTGGTGCGCGGGCGCCAGGTTGCCGGAGAAGAGCCGCTCCAGTTCGAGCAGCGTGAGGATGGACTCCGCGAGGCCTCGCTCCAGGTCGCCGTGCGCGAGCGCGTCCGGGAAGCCCAGCTGCATGAGCAGGCGCATGCGCCCATCCAGCGACGGGAACTCCGCGAGCGCCGGGCGGTCCTGCGCGCCCTTCTTGAAGACGCGGCGGGTGATGAACTCGCGCTTGAAGTCGAAGAGGGGCAGCTCCCCGCGCAGGTGGCGGGCCAGCCGCTCGGATTCCGGCTCGATGCGGAAGAGCGTGGCGACGAAGCGCGAGACGTGGCGGGCCACCTGGATGAGCAGCTCGGATTCAGCCGGGCCGGTGGGCGTGGTGCCGCCGGACTTGCGCCAGGCGTCGAAGGCCTGGAACAGGCCGGGGGCATCGCCCTGGAGCTGTGCGTCGAAGCGCTCCGCCAGCCGGCGCAGGCCGCTGGGAGCGTACAGGTCCTCGAAGCAGAAGCCGGGCAGGCCCAGGTGGAGCGAGGGGGTGGGATTGTTCAATGCGCGCATGTCAGGG
>NZ_RAWL01000354.1:0-9163 GCF_003668885.1 Corallococcus sp. AB049A
CCTATTAAGTCGTCGGCAGCGTCAGATGTTTATAAGAGACAGTCCCAGGCCTGCAGCGCGGGCAGCTCCACGTCGTCCTGGAAGGAGAACGCGAGCGTGGCGCCGCTGCCGTCGGCTTCCAGCGGCAGCGACATCCGGAACCGGCTGCGGGCGCTGCTGTAATCCGTCCTGTCGACGACGTCCCCGTAGAGCAGCTCCAGGATGAATTCGCCGGAGGCATCGGTGACGGCGGTCGCGAAGGGCTCGAAGACCTCCGCCTCCGGATGCAGGCGCTCCAGGGTCAGCGTCTCGCCGGAGCGCGGGGCGCCGTCCCGGTGGAGCGCTCGGCCGTAGGCGAAGATGGGGTCCTCGGCATAGCGCTCGCATCCGGTGAGGGCGGAGGTCACGAGCGCCAGGGTAGTGACGAGTGCGCGTCGCATGTCAGTAGGTCGCCTTGAGCCCGAAGAGCGGGAGGATGACGGGGATGCGGATGGGCTTGCGGATGGGAGTGACGGCCCGGGGGGTGTCGGGGTCGAGGTTGGACTCGGCGCCGTACTCGTAGGCCACCACCTCCTGCTGGGCGGAGATGTTGAGCACGTCCAGCGACGCATCCAGGGTGAAGTCCTGGTAGGCCCACGACTTCGCGATGCGCGCGTCCACGCGGAAGAACGGCGCCAGGCGCTGCGTGCGGTCCAAGTCCTGCCGCACCCATTCCTGGCCCCCGTCGGCGTTGGTCACCCAGCGCTGCGTCTGGGAGGTGATCTGCCCCGTCTCCGGACGGCCGGTGTTGAAGTGCACCACCGTGCCCACGGTCCAGTTGTTGCCGAACTTGTAGCTGAGCGCGGCGTTGAACGTGTGCGCCTGTTCGAAGGCGAAGGGCAGCGTGCCGTCCACCGTCTCCATCACCTTGTTGTCATCGCCGATGCGGCCGAAGCGCGCCTTCCGCTTGCTCTGAAGGAAGCTGTAGGACACCCAGCCGAACCAGTGGCGGCCCAGCGGGTGGCGGGCCATCAGGTCGAAGCCGTAGGCATAGCCGGAGGTGGCGGGATCCGTGTCCAGGCCGAGGCGCCGGCGCCGGTTCTCCAGCACGTCCGTCAGGTCGAACTCCACCGCGCGGGACAGCGGGTTGAAGTACGCATCCGCGCTCAGCTCCAGTCCCTCGAAGGCCTTCCACTCCGCGCCCACGTCGAACTGCGCGCCGGACTGGAGGCCGTAGCGCAGGCTCGCGGTGTCGATGGCGGGCACGTGCACCAGCACGGTGGGCGGCTGGTGGTACAGGCCCGCGCCGCCCTTGAGCGTGAGGGTGTCCGTCAGCGCGTGGCGCACGGACAGGCGCGGCTCCACCGCGGTGAAGGTCATGCCCGGCACCAGGTGGTACGCGTCCACGCGCAGCCCCGGTGTGACGGTCCACCGGTCCGAAGGCCTCCACGTGGCGGACGCATACGCGCCGGAGAAGGTGGCCAGGGCGCTGGGCCGCTTGAGTGGATCCGCGTCGTCGGAGGGGCGCCAGCCCGGCGGCCGCGCGGTGCCGGTGATGACGGTGGCCGAGCGGCGGTGCTCCACGTCCGCGCCCACGGCCAGGTCCAGCGAGGACGTCAGCGCGCGGCGCCATCCCGCGCGCGCGGAGATGCTCGCCTGCGAGAGGCTGTACTCGCCCACCTTCTCGCGAATGAGCTCCTTGCCGGTGTCGCGCGTCTGCTCGCCGGAAAGCCCCAGGCCATCCCAGCCCAGCGTGACGCCTACTTCGCCCTCGCCGCCCGCCAGCGGGTGCGTGCCGCGCAGGTCGATGCGGTGGAAGCGTGACACGACGCCGCCTCCGTCCGCGGTGTCCCGCAGCTCCGGTGCGACGCCCACGTCATCGGAGCTGCCCAGCGCGAACAGGCGCAGGCGGCCCCTGCCTACCTTCTGCTCGACGCGCGCCTGGTAGTCCCAGAAGCCCGCACGCAGCTGCTCCGCCTCCTTCTTCTGGAAGGCATTGGCCGCCAGGGAGATGAGCATCGCGGTGTAGCTGATGCGGCCCGCCAGGCTGACGCTGGTGCCGGTGGACTCGAAGGGCTGCTCGATGAAGCCGCCCGCGTTGATGAGGTCCGCGTAGGCGGTGAAGTGCAGCCGGTCCTCACGAGGACGGCTGAGGCGTCCCTCCACCGCGCCGCCGAGCACGCGGCCGTACTGCACCGGAGGCGCGCCCGAATAGAAGTCCACGGTGTCGATGAAGTCCGGGTGCACCACCGCGGGCCCGAGCAGCAGGTGGTACAGCATCGGGATGCGCACGCCATCCAGGAAGAAGCCCGTGGCGGCGGGTTGGCTGCCGCGCACCACCGGGTAGCTGATGCCTGATGCGAGGCTGCCCACGCCCGGCATCAGCATCACCACGCGGAACGGGTCACCCAGCGTGCCGGGCACCTCGCGGATCTCCTGCTCATGCAGGCTGATGCGCGTCACTTCCGTGCGAGGGCGCTCGTCGCGCACGACGGTCTCGTAGGGGTTCACCTCGCGAGGCTGGAGCCGGTAGACGACCTGGAGTGTCTGGCCCTGCGGCAGCGTCTCCTCGAACACCGTCGTCGCGTGGCCGGGAGCACGGACCTCCACCTTGTGCGGCCCCGGCGTCACGTCCAGCGCGAAGCGGCCCTGCGCGTCGGTGGCGCCGGAGGGCTGAAGCGCGCCGTCCAGGAAGAGGGCCGCATCGGACAGAGGCCTGCGCGTGCCGCGAGCGCGCACCTCACCAGAGAGGTGCGTGGTGGAGGCAGGGACCTGCACTGGGGGCGCGAAGCGGTAGACGAACGGCAGGCGCACCGCCACGGGGGCACCGCCCAGCGTGGCCGGGGTGAAGCGCAGGCCCGGGGCGGCGGCGAGCGCCGCATCGGTGAGGCGAGGCTCGGCGGCGGCGCGCGTCACCTTCGCTTCCGCGACGCGGCCCTCCACGTCCACCAGCAGCTCCAGCTCCACCTCGCCGGGCGTGCCCTCCAGTCCTTCGGGCCACGCGGCGGGCGCGTCGGCGGTGAGGCTGGGAGGTACGAGCGTCGTATCGCCCGCGTCGGGAGAGAGGCCCAGGCGCAGGGCGTCCTCGGCGGAGAGGGCTTGACCCGCGTCGGTGGCGTGGACGTCCACTTCAATGGCGCGGGGCTCACTGGTGGCGGAGGGAACGCCTTGTGCGTGGGAGGTCGCGCCGGACAGCAGCACGAGCACCAGCACCCAGCGGACAGCAGGGGGAACGGACATGGGCGGGCGCTTCAACACCGGTCCCCCGCGAAAGTGTCACCCGCGCTGGCGCCAGACGGCTCCGGCCCGGTGAGGGCACTGCATGCATTCATGGGTTCGGCTCAGGCGCCCATGACTTCCCCGGCCCGGGACGGAAGTCAGTTCACGCAGGGCATACGGACCGGGACGCGAATCCCGGTGGTGCCCTTTCGCGCCCAATCTACGGGATGCCGCGTCCCGAGTCGCGCCTCTACTCGAAGATGGACAGCTCGGAGAGGGTCTGGAGCTCAGCGGGTTGGATGGTGCCGTTGTAGCCCCGGGTCTGCACGGTGAGCCGCACGAAGCGCACGGGGTCCGTGGGGGTGAGGGGCACGTCCTGGAAGACCGGCTCCTTCCGGCCCAGGGGAAGCGGCCCGTCGCCGTAGGGGGAGTCGCCGGTCGACTGGACGTTGAAGCCGAACTGGATGTCGAGCAGGTTGCGCTCCCGCGAGGTCAGGTCCTGGAGCGTGACGCGCGCCAGGGATTGCCACTGTTCGCCGTCCGCGCTGCCCTCCAGGAGGAGCCAGTCCTTGCCCTCGGGGCCCGGCACGTAGCTCAGCCCGCGCACCACCGCGCGGCGGGGCATGCCCGGCTGGGGCAGGGTGACGGCGAGGCTCTTGGCCCGAGCAACGCCCTGCTCCTGGGGCAGGTCCACGGGCGTGAGCAGGCCATCCGTCCATGGACAGGCACCGGAGGGGGACGGCTCGCACGCCGCGCCTCGGCTGAGGGGGCGCAGCGTCCCCGCGGGCAGTGGTTCGGCGCCGGTGCGCCACTCCAGCTGGAACTCCACGGAGCTCATCTCGCTGCCCAGGGGAGAGTAGAGCCACGTGCCGCGGCTGGCGGCGCGCAGCAGGACGCGAGGCCCGGCGAAGTCCTCCAGGACGTACGGCCCCGGCGTCCACGGTGACGTCGTGCCGGGCTCGCGCCAGAGCAGTGAGTCGCCGGACATGACCCACAACAGGGGCTTCGGGTCGGTCGCCAGGAGGGGGATGAATTCGCCGGTGAGCCCGTCCTGCATCTCCATCGTGTCCGCCGTCGGAGGCTGGGCGGGCGCCGGGGGCGCGGAGGGGAAGGCCACACTGGGACCCTGCGCTCCCATGCTCACGACGGGGTGCGCGTCCCAGGGCTGCAACGTGGGCAGCTCCACGTCGTCCTGGAAGAGGAACGAGACAAAGGCTCCGCTGCCATCCGCATCCAGGGGAAGCGCCAGGGTGAACCGGTTCATGTCCCTGAAGGAGTACGTATCGGTGACGGCCTCGCCGTAGAGCAGCTCCAGGGTGAACTCGCCGGACGGCTCGGGGCTGAGGGTACCGAAGGGCTGGAAGCTCCGGGTCGCCGGGTCCATGCGCTGGATGCTCAGCGGTTCGCCGGAGTGAGGCGTGCCGTCCCGCCGGAGCGCGCGGCCGTACACGAAGACGGGGTCCTCGGGATAGCGCTGGCAGCCGGTGACGGCGGAGGCCACGAGCGCGAGGGAGGTGATGAGTGCGCGTCGCATGTCAGTAGGTCGCCTTGAGCCCGAGGAGCGGAAGGATGATGGGGATGCGGACGGGGGCCCGGGTGGGCTTGATGTCCGTGGGGGTCGAGCCGCTGAACTCCGATTCGAGGCGGTACTCGTAGGCCACCACCTCCTGCTGCGCGGAGAGGTTGAGCACGTCCAGCGACGCATCCAGGGTGAAGTCCTGGTAGGCCCACGACTTCGCGATGCGCGCATCCACGCGGAAGAACGGCGCCAGGCGCTGCGCGCGGTCCAGGTCCTGCCGCACCCAATTGGACGAGCCGTCCGGGTTCGTCACCCATCGCTGCGTCTGCGAGGTGATCTGCCCCGTCTCCGGGCGGCCGGTGTTGAAGTGCACCACCGTGCCCACGGTCCAGTTGTTGCCGAACTTGTAGCTGAGCGCGGCGTTGAACGTGTGCGCCTGCTCGAAGGCGAAGGGCAGCGTGCCCTCCACTGTCTCCAGCACGTGGTTGTCGTCGCTGATGCGGCCGAAGCGCGCCTTCCGCTTGCTCTGAAGAAAGCTGTAGGAGACCCAGCCGAACCAGTGGCGGCCCAGCGGGTGGCGGGCCATCAGGTCGAAGCCGTAGGCGTAGCCGGTGGTGGCGGTGGCCTCGCGCAGCGCGCTCCGTCGCCGCTGGTTCTCCACCACGTCCATCAGGTCGAACTCCACCGCGCGGGACAGCGGGTTGAAGTACGCGTCCGCGCTCAGCTCCAGCCCTTCGAAGGCCTTCCACTCCGCGCCCACGTCGAACTGCGCGCCGGACTGGAGGCCATAGCGCAGGCTCGCGGTGTCGAAGGCGGGCACGTGGATGAGCACGGTCGGTGGCTGGTGGTACAGACCCGCGCCACCCTTGAGCGTGAGGGTGTCCGTCAGCGAGTGACGCACGGACAGGCGCGGCTCCACCGCGGTGAAGGTCATGCCCGGCACCAGGTGGTACGCGTCCACGCGCAGGCCCGGCGTCACCACCCAGGTGTCGGACGGTCTCCAGGTGGCGGACGCATACGCGCCGGAGAAGGTGGCCAGGGCGCTGGGACGCTTGAGCGGATCCGCGTCGTCGGAGGGGCGCCAGCCCGGCGGATGCGCGCTGCCGGTGATGACGGTGGCCGAGCGGCGGTGCTCCACGTCCGTGCCCACGGCCACGTCCAGCGAGGACGTCAGCGCGCGGCGCCATCCCGCGCGCGCGGAGACGCTTGCCTGCCGCAGGCTGTACTCGCCCACCTTCTCGATGAAGAGCTGGCCTCCGGCATCGGCCCGCGTCGCCTCGCCGTTGAGGCCCAGGCCGTCCCAGCCCAGCGTGACGCCCACCTCGCCCTCGCCGCCCGCCAGCGGGTGCGTGCCGCGCAGGTCGATGCGGTGGAAGCGCGACACCACGCCGGCCCCGTCCGCCCTCCTGCGCAGCTCCGGCGAGATGCCCACGTCGTCGGAGCTGCCCAGCGCGAACAGGCGCAGGCGGCCCCTGCCCACCTTCTGCTCGACGCGCGCCTGGTAGTCCCAGAAGCCCGCGTGCACCTTGTCCACTTCCGGCAGGACCTGGGTTGCCAGTGAGATGAGCAGCGCGGAGTAGCTGAAGCGGCCCGCCAGGCTGACGCTGGTGCCGGTGGACTCGAAGGGCTGCTCGATGAAGCCGCCCGCGTTGATGAGGTCCGCGTAGGCGGTGAAGTGCAGCCGGTCCTCACGAGGACGGCTGAGGCGTCCCTCCACCACGCCACCCAGCATGCGGCCGTACTGCACCGGTGGAGCGCCGGGATAGAAGTCCACGGTGTCGATGAAGTCCGGGTGCACCACCGCGGGCCCGAGCAGCAAGTGGTACAGCATCGGGATGCGAACGCCGTCCAGGAAGAAGCCCGTGGCGGCGGGTTGGCTGCCGCGCACCACCGGGTAGCTGATGCCGGACGCGAGGCTGCCCACGCCTGGCATCAACATCACCACGCGGAACGGATCACCCAGCGTGCCGGGCACCTCGCGGATCTCCTGTTCGTGCAGGCTGATGCGCGTCACTTCCGTGCGAGGGCGCTCGTCGCGCACGACGGTCTCGTAGGGGTTCACCTCGCGAGGCTGGAGCCGGTAGATGACCTGGAGCGTCTGGCCTCGCGTCAGCGTCTCCGTGAACGTCGTCGTCTCGTGGCCGGGAGCACGGACCTCCAGAGTGTGCGGGCCCGGCGTCACGTCCAGCGTGAAGCGGCCCTGCGCGTCCGTGGTGGCGGCGGGCTCGGCCGCTCTGTCCAGGAAGAGGGCCGCGTCGGAGAGGGGTTTGCGCGTGCCGCGAGCGCGCACCTCGCCGGTGAGGTGCGTGGTGGAGGCAGGGACCTGCACCGGGGGCGTGAAGCGGTAGATGAAGGGCAGGCGCACGGCCACGGGTGCACCACCCAGCGTGGCCGGGGTGAAGCGCAGGCCCGGAGCGGCGGCGAGCGCCGCGTCGGTGAGGCGAGGCTCGGAGGCGGCGCGCGTCACCTTCGCTTCCGCGACGCGGCCCTCCACGTCCACCAGCAGCTCCAGCTCTACCTCGCCGGGCGTGCCCTCCAGTCCTTCGGGCCACGCGGCGGGCGCGTCGGCGGTGAGGCTGGGAGGCACGAGCGTGGTGTCACCCGCGTCGGGAGAGAGGCCCAAACGCAGGGCGTCCTCGGCGGAGAGGACCTGGCCCGCGTCCGTGGCGTGGACGTCCACTTCAATGGCGCGAGGCTCACTGGTGGCGGAGGGCACGCCTTGTGCGCGGGCGGCCGCGCCGGACAGCAGCACAAGCGCCAGCACCCAGCGGACGGCGCGAGGGTGCGGCATGGGCGCGCGCTTCGACACCAGCCACCCCGCCCGTCTGTCACCCGGGACAACGTGAACACCGCCTGCGTTCATGGATTCGACCCCTGGCGTCCGTGACCTCGCCCGAGGCGGAAGTCGCTTCACGCAGGGCATACGGACCGGGTGGGAAGTCCCGGCTGTGCCTTTCTGCATGAAGTCGATGGACGCCCTCGCCCCCGAGTCGTCCGTTTCCACCAGCACCTGACACGGTCCCCGCATCGCGCCAGTCCGTCCCCGGGTGCCGCGCGCTGTGTGGACGCGCACGGCCCGATGTCCCGAGGTGCCGCCCCCTGGAGCCGCGCCAAGGGCGGTCGTTACACTTTTTCATGTCGAGCGGACACCACGGCCAGGGTTCCGCGGGGAGGTCGCATGCGCACGCCGAAGGACGAACTGCTGCTCCGGGCGATGGATCATGCGCTGTCCGCGCGAACGCTGGAGGCGGTGGAGGCGCTGGCGGACCTCTACCGGTTGCTGGACGTGGAGCGCATCCCGGAGGACGAAAACTACGCCGTGTTCGCGACGGCGCTGTCACGCCGGCTGGAGGGCGCGACGGGGGCGCTGCACCCGTACCGGGCATCCGAGGTGGACGGGGGCGCGCCGCAGATCGACCTGTTCCGGCGCTTGATGAAGCACCTGCCGCTGGCGTCGGCGGCGGACGCGGTGGCGAACGCGCTGCTCGCGGGCTTCCTGCGAGGGCACGCGGAGGCGACGCTGTTGGACGTAGGCATCGGGCAGGGGCGGCAGGAGTGCAACCTGCTGCGGGCGCTGGCGAAGGCGGGCGCGCTGCCCCGGCGCCTGACGGTGGTGGGGGTGGACCCCAGCGGCACCAGCCTGGCGGAGGCGCGCGACGCGGTGCTGGCGGTGGCGAAGGAGGTGGGGCTGCGGCTCGAGTTCATGAAGCTGGAGTCGCCGGTGGAGGACCTGAACGTGGCGACGTGGGCCGCGCTGCGGGCGGTGCGCAGGCCGCTGGTGGTGAACGCGGCGTTCGCGCTGCATCACGTGGCGGAGAAGGAGGTGGGGGGGATGGAGGCGCGTGACGCGGTGCTGGCGAGGCTGGCGTCGCTGGGGCCGGTGGGGGTGGTGATGTGCGAGCCGCACGTGGACCACCACCGTGCGCCGGCGCGTGAGCGATTGAAGAATGCGTGGAATCACTTCTCCCGCGTGTTCCAGCTGCTGGATACGTTGGAGATACCGGGCTCGGAGCGTCGCGCCCTCAAGCGGTTCTTCGGCCGGGAGGTGGATGACATCGTGGGCACGGTGAACGAGAAGGAGCGGTGCGAGCGCCATGAGCCGGCCTCGGCCTGGTGGGAGCGCTTGCAGCGCGCGGGCTTCGTGCCGCGAAGAGGACCGGAGCCGGTGTGGCCCGGCGACGTGCACCCGGCGGTGGGGCTGCTGCGCGAGGAGGGCACGGTGGGCATCACGTTCCGCGGTGACGTGCTGGTGTCGGTGCTGGCGGCGGTGCCGGGGGAGGGCGCGTGAGCGACCTGGAGGCATTGGCGCCGAAGGTCATCTCGAGGTGCCGGGAGGCCGGGGTGCGGCTGGTGCTGGCGGAGGCGTGCACGGGCGGGCTGATGACGGCGGCGCTGACGGACGTGCCGGGGGCCTCGGCGGTGGTGGAGCGGGGGTTCGTGCCGTACTCGAACGAGTCGAAGGGGGAG
>NZ_RAWL01000355.1:0-9158 GCF_003668885.1 Corallococcus sp. AB049A
AGCTCGCCCAGGGCGGCCGCGTGCGGCGGCGGCTCGGCGGCGCTGCCCTCCGTCGCGGGCGCCACGGCGGACTCCGCCAGGGCGGTGGCGGTGGCGCTCTCCGCGGGCGTCTCCGCCACCAGCGCGGCGGCCTCCACCGGCTGCGCGCCGTTCTCCGTCAGCGGCACCGCCACGGCGGCGGTGGACACCTCGACAGGGGCCTCCTGCGTGGCGCCCTCCGCCGGGGTCTGCGCGATGAGCGCGGGCTCGGCCGGCTCGGAAGCAGCAGGAGCCGCCTCCACCGGGGCCGGGGCGGCCTCCACGGCCGGCTTCACCGCTTCAACAGAGGCTTCAACAGAAGCCTCTGGCGCGGCGGCCTGGCCCTGGACGTCCAGGGCCAGCGCGCCGTCGTGGGCCAGCACCGGCTCCGGCGTGGCCGCGGGGGCCTCCGTGCCGGCGGGCAGGGCGTGCGTGGCGTCCGGGACGACGGCGGCCGCGAGCTCCACGGCGTCGGCCTCGGACTCCGTGGGGACCTCCGGGGCGTCCTCGTGCTCGCCCTCGGTCAGCTCGAACTGCGCCCGGGCGAAGTCCGGGTCGTAGACGACGTCGCTGACATACAGGAAGGCGGCCTTCTCCAACCCGATGTCGACAAAAGCCGCCTGCATGCCCGGGAGCACCCGGACGACGCGGCCCTTGTAGATGTTTCCGACGACGCCCTTGTCCTTCTTACGCTCGAGGTAGAACTCCGCGATATGGCCGCCCTCGACGAGGGCCACCCGGGTCTCCCGACCCGCGGCATTGATGACGAGCACACTGCTCATGGATGAATCCTGGAAGCGCGCGCGGTAGGGGGGACCTCACCGGACGGGAGGCGGCGAGACGCCACACCTCCGAGCACGCTGCGAGGGGAGAGGCGGCCAGCGGCCCTCCGGCGTGTGGACGCCTTCCGGAGGACCCGGAGGGAGAACGCATCACCTGGGTGGGGGCCGAGGACATCGCCGCCTGCTCCTCCGAGTTCATGTCGCCCCGCATTGCGACCGGCACCGTGCCGGGCGGGGCTGCTTCTCTTCACGCGCTCGAGGCTTCCACCACGCCCGTGCTGTCCGCCCCCTCTTCCACACCCGGTCGGTGCCCGTCATGTGGGCCACCTTGGGGGGGCGTCTGGGGGCCCCGGAGCAGCAGGGGCATCCGAAGGAAACCGGAAGCGCAACCCGTCGAAATTCCTGCCTGGGCGTGATGTCCCGCCAACGCGGGGCGTCACACAACTGCCCAGAAACACGGAGAGTTTTCCACGCCCCTCCAGGTGTGTAAAGGCCCGATGCGCCCGTTCATCCACTGTCGGGCAGATGGAGGGCGGCCCGCCCGGCGGGTCGCCGGACGCTCGGAAACGGACGTTCAGGCCTGGGCGGGGGCCTGCTTGCGGCCTTCCGGCTTGTCCAGCTTGCCTCGCGGACGGCGCACCAGCCTGAGGCCCGTCCAGGTCTCGTCGATGATGCAGATCTTGTTGTCCACGAGGCCGATGTCGAGCGCCGCCTGGCGCACGAAGTCCTCCGACAGGCGCGTCTTCACGCCCTCGCCGGCGGGCCAGCAGACCCAGATGCCGCCATTCAGGGTGGTGGCGCGCGACAGCGCGGGCAGCCGCTGCACCAGCTCCGTGGCGTCGGAGGTGAAGAAGAGGATGACGTCCAGCCCCGTCTGGGCCGTGACGAGGAACTCCACCCCGTCCGGCAGCGGGTTGAGCTTCTGCACGAAGCCCCGCGGGGGGTTGATGACGGAAACCTTGGTGCCGGACCGGATGCCCAGCATGGCCGGCAGGGAAGCCAGCGCGTAGGGCGTCATGATGTGCGCTCCACGGTGAAGGTGCGGAATTCGCCAGTGGCCTGACCGTCCGTGCGCGCCACGTCCGTGACGCGCGCCAGGCGGGGACCCGTGTGACACCAGCGGATGAAGTCTTCCAGCGCGCCCGGTTCGCCTTCCACCGTGGCCTCCACGGAGCCGTCGCCCCGGTTGCGCACCCAGCCGGACAGGCCAAGGCGCAGCGCCTCCTGGCGGGCGCTCTCCCGGTAGGAGACGCCCTGGACCGTGCCCTGGATGCGCAGGGTCACCCGGTGGCGCTGCGTGTTCATGCCTCTGGCCTCATGCTCTGACGTCCCCTTCTAGCAGCTTCAGGAACGCCTGCTCATCCAGGATTCTTACGCCCAATTCCTGCGCCTTCTTCAGCTTGGTGCCCGCGTCCTCGCCGGCCACGACGAAATCGGTCTTGCGCGAGACACTTCCGGAGACCTTGCCCCCGCGCCGTTCGATTTCCTCCTTGGCCTGCTCGCGCGCAAGCCGCTCCATGGTGCCGGTCAGCACCACCGTCTTGCCCACGAAGGGGCCGCCCGTGGCGACCGCCGGGGGGGCCGGGCGCACACCCGCGTCCAGCAGGGCCTGGATGGCGGCCTGGTTCTGGGGCTCCTGGAAGAAGGTGTGGATGACCTGCGCCATCACCGGGCCCACGTCCTTCACCCGGCTGATGTCCTCCAGGCTGGCCGTGAAGAGCGACTTCACGTCCGGGAAGGCCTCCGCCAGGGCGCGCGCCGTGGAGTCCCCCACGTGGCGGATGCCCAGCGAATACAGGAAGCGGCGCTGGGTGGTGGCCTTGCTGCCCTCGATGGAGGCCAGCAGGTTGTCCGCGCTCTTCTCCCCCATGCGCTCCAGCTTCAGCAGCGAGTCCCGGGTGAGCGCGAACAGGTCCGCGAACGCCTTCACCTGACCGGCCGTCACCAGCTGCGTGGCCAGCTTGTCCCCCAGGCCTTCGATATCCAGGGCGAGGCGGCTGGCGAAGTGGCGCACCTTCTCCACCAGCTGCGCGGGGCAGGACGCGCCCGTGCAGCGGATGATGGCGCCGTCCTCGTCCTTGGCCGCCACCGCGCCGCACACCGGGCAGTGGGTGGGGAAGGTGAAGGGCTGGGAGTCCTCCGGGCGCTTGGACAGCACCACGGAGACGATCTCCGGAATCACGTCGCCCGCGCGGCGCACGAAGACGGTGTCGCCCTTGCGCACGTTCTTGCGGCGCAGCTCGTCCTCGTTGTGCAGCGTGGCGCGCGACACCGTCACGCCGCCCACCTTCACCGGCTTCAGGTGCGCCACCGGCGTGAGCGCGCCCGTGCGGCCCACCTGGATGCCGATGTCCTCCACCGTGGTGGACTCCTCCTCCGGCGGGAACTTGTAGGCCACGGCCCAGCGCGGGCTCTTGGACACCTGGCCCAGGCGGCGGCGCAGGTCCTCGTCGTCCACCTTCACCACCATGCCGTCCACTTCGAAGGGCAGGGCGTGGCGGCCCTTGAGGGACTCGTCGTAGCGCTGGCGCACCCCTTCCGCCCCTTCCGCGGGCTGGTAGCGGTTGATGGGCAGGCCCAGCGTCTTCAGGTACTCCAGCTTCTCGATGTGACTCTTGAAGGCGGGCACGCCCTCGCCGGGCACGCATTCGTAGAGGTAGACGGACAGGGGCCGGGCGGCGGTCTCCCTGGGGTCCAGCTGGCGCAGGCTGCCCGCGGCGGCGTTGCGCGGGTTGGCGAAGAGGGATTCGCCGGCCTCCTCGCGCTTCTCGTTGAGCTTGCGGAAGTCCTCCTTGCGGATGAAGACCTCGCCGCGCACCTCCAGCCGCCTGGGCACCTTCACGCCGTCGTTCGGGAAGAGCTCCAGCGGCAGGCTCTTGATGGTGCGCAGGTTGCCCGTGACGTCCTCGCCCGTGGTGCCGTCGCCGCGGGTGGCGCCCTGCACGAAGCGGCCGTCCTCGAAGCGCAGGGAGATGGCCAGGCCGTCCAGCTTGGGCTCGCACACGTAGCCGACCTGCGTGAGGCCCGTCAGCTTGCGGATGCGCTCGTCGAACTCCACGAGCCCGGCGTCATCGAAGATGTTCGCCAGGGACAGCATCTGCGTGGTGTGCACCACCTGCCCGAAGTCCTCCACCGCCGCGCCGCCCACGCGCTGGGTGGGCGAGTCCGGCGTCACCAGCTGGGGGTACTTCTCCTCCAGCCCCTGGAGCTCCCGCATCAGCGTGTCGTATTGCGCGTCGCTGATCTCCGGCGCGTCCAGCACGTAGTAGCGGTGGTTGTGGTGGGCCAGCTCCTGACGGAGCGCTCGGGCACGGGCTTCGGCTTTCGGGAAGGTGTCCACGGGGTGTGTCCTTACCCCAATTCAGGGGCGCGGCCAGTTGCGCACGCCCCGCGTTGGAGGAGCACCACCATACCGGCACCACCTGACAGGGCCGCCTGGCACCTCGGGAAGGGGAACCCGGGGACGCGTGTTCACGCCAAGGAGGCGCATCCGCCACCCCATTAGGCCCGAATTTCAGCTACATAGCGGATTCCCTGTTGGCAATACCCCCGCCCTCCAGTGCAACCCCCTGAAAAACGGGACAGAGCCAGGCACGGATGCCTTGACAGCTCTGGGGGCGGTCAATAGTTTCCAGCGCGATTCCTGGCGCAGGGGTTCCCCCGGCGCCGACTCTTCCCAACCACAGGCCCACGCGCCCTCCGGTCCGTTCCCAGGACTTGGGTGGTGCTGCCCCCTGGAAGGTGCTTCCGAGCGCCGCGCGGACGGACCGCCGTCCCGCGTACAGCCTGCCCGAGCCTTCGGGCGATTCCCCCCACTTCCCGTCAGCAGAGCGTCATGGCCAAAGCCCGTTCCCCCCGAGAGAAGGTAGTCGAGCCCCAGTTCACCGACGAGAAGCCCCGCCGCAAGCGCGCGGCGGCGAAGGAGGTGGAGAAGCCCGCGCCCAAGTCTCGCCGTGCGCCCGCCCGCCGGGAGGAGGCTCCCGTCGAGGAGGCCGAGGCCCCCGAGGCCGCCGCGGAAGCGCCCCGTCCGGTGCTCACGCCCATCTCCCGTCCGGTGCGCGACGACGAGCTCCAGGAGCTGCGCGGCACGGAGGAGGAGGCGCCCGCCGAGGAGACCGCTCCGGCCGCCCCGCAGGAGTCCACGGAAGGCCCCGCCATCACGGAGGTCGAGCGTGACGGCGCCCCGATGCAGGTCATCAAGCTCAATGACCTGAAGCGGATGAAGATTGTCGACCTGGCGAAGATGGCCCACGACACGGGCATCGAGGGCTACCAGGGGCTGAAGAAGCAGGACCTCATCTTCGCGCTCTTGGGCGGCATCGCCGACAAGCGCTTCGAGGTCCACGCGGAGGGCGTACTGGAGCTCCTGAGCGACGGCTTCGGCTTCCTGCGCAGCGCGGACAGCGACTACCAGCCGTCCCCGGACGACATCTACGTGTCGCCGTCGCAGGTGCGCCGCTTCAACCTGCGGCCCGGCGATACCGTGACGGGCCCCATCCGCCAGCCCCGCGAGGGCGAGCGCTTCTTCGCGCTGCAGAAGGTGGACAAGGTCAACTTCGCGGACCCCATGTCGGACGCGGCGCGCGAGCGCATCCTGTTCGACAACCTCACGCCGCTCTATCCGACGCGCAAGCTCAAGCTGGAGCACGAGTCGTCGGAGATGACCACGCGCATCATCGACATGTTCTGCCCCATCGGCCTGGGCCAGCGCTGCCTCATCGTGGCGCCTCCGAAGGCCGGCAAGACGGTGCTGCTGCAGAACATCGCGCACGCCATCAGCCGCAACCACCCGGACGTCTACCTCATCGTGCTGCTCGTGGACGAGCGCCCGGAGGAGGTGACGGACATGGAGCGCAGCGTGCGCGGTGAGGTGGTGTCCTCCACCTTCGACGAGCCCGCCACGCGCCACGTGCAGGTGGCGGAGATGGTCATCGACAAGGCCAAGCGCCTGGTCGAGCAGAAGTACGACGTCTGCATCCTGCTGGACTCCATCACCCGTCTGGCGCGCGCCTACAACACGGTGGTGCCCGCGTCCGGAAAGATTCTCTCCGGCGGCGTGGACGCCAACGCGCTCCACAAGCCCAAGCGCTTCTTCGGCGCGGCCCGCAACATCGAGGAGGGCGGCAGCCTCACCATCATCGGCACGGCGCTCATCGACACCGGCAGCCGCATGGACGAAGTGATTTTCGAGGAGTTCAAGGGCACGGGTAACTCCGAAATCGTCCTGGACCGGAAGTTGATGGAGAAGCGCATCTTCCCAACGCTCGACATCAACAAATCCGGCACCCGCAAGGAGGAACTGCTCTTGTCTCAGGCGGACCTGGTGCGCATTACGGCGTTGCGCCAGGTGCTCCACCCGTTCACCCCCATCGACGCGATGGAGTTCGTGCTCAAGCACATGCGTCCGACGGCGGCGAACGCGGAGTTCCTGGGCTCGATGAACCGGTAGTCAGCTTCCGGCCCAAGGAGCCCCACATGCGTCGTACCCGCCTCCCGCGTCTTGTCGCCCGCGCTGTCGCGGGCCTCACCCTGGGGTTCCTGGCCGGGTGCGACCTCGGGGTGGAGGACCTGCCCATCGGAGACACCCCACCGGTGCTCTCCGACCAGGTCTGCTACGACGACTCGGACTGCGTCGCGAACGCGTGCTGTGGTGAGGGCACCGCCATCACCCACCGCGACGTGGGGCCCAGCTGCGCTGGCGTGCGGTGCGACGGGAGCTGTCCTCCCAACAGCGTGGACTGCGGCCGGTGCATCCCCACGTGCCGCAACGCGCGCTGCGCCGCCGCCTGCCAGTAGCAGGCGGCCGCTTCCTCCTCTTCAGCTGGCGAGCCCGCCGGCCATGTCCGCCGGCGGCTCCCTCAGGGGCAGCGTCACGCGGAAGGTGGTGCCGCCGCCCGGCGTATCCTCCACGTCGATGCGGCCCTGGTGCGCTTCCACCACCTGACGCGACACCCAGAGCCCCAGGCCCAGGCCGCCGTAGTTGTGCGTGGACACGGCGCGCTCGAAGCGCTCGAAGATGCGCTCGCGGTCCTCCGGCTTGATGCCGATGCCGTGGTCCACCACGGACAGGCGCACGTATTCGCCATCCGGCCGCAGGGTCACGTCCACCGGCCGGCCCCGGCCGAACTTCAGCGCGTTGGCGACCAGGTTGTGCACCACCTGCGAGATGCGTGACGGGTCGAAGGTGCCCATCACCGGGCCCTTCACGTCCACGGTGAGCGGCGTGCCGTCACGGCGTGCCTCTTCCTCCGCGAAGCGCGTCACCTCCACCAGCAGGTCGCCCAGGTCCACGTCCGTGCGAGTGAGCTTCATCCGGCCGCTGGTGATCTGCGACACGTCCATCAGCACGTCCACCAGCGACGCCAGCCGCCGGATGAACGCCCGGGCCTGCTTCAGACGCTCCAGCGCCTTGGCCGGCGCGTCCCGGCCCAGGCCCCGCTCCACCAGTTCCAGGTGCAGCTGGAAGGCGGCCAGCGGCGTGCGCAGTTCGTGCGCCGCCACGGAGAGGAAGTCGTCGCGGGCGCGCAGCGCCTCGGCCAGGCCTTCCGCGCGGGCGCGCTCGTCGGCCATCTCCCCGCGCATGCGCGCGAGCTTCAGGTTGGACGCGATTCGCGCGAGCAGCTCCCCCGCGGAGAAGGGCTTCACCAGGTAGTCATCCGCGCCGGACGTCAGGCCCTGCACCGTGGCCTCTTCACCGGCCTTCGCGGACAGCAGCAGGATGGGCAGCTCGCGCGTGGTGGGCGCGGCGCGCAGGGCCTTCAGGAGGCCCATGCCGTCCAGCTTCGGCATCATCACGTCGGACAGCACCAGGTCCGGCGGCCGGGCCAGCGCGGCCTCCAGCCCCTTCTGACCGTCCGTCGCCACCTCCACGTCGTACTCGGGGGAGAGCACGCGCTGGATGTAGTCGCGCATGTCCCGGTTGTCGTCCACCAGCAGGATGCGCGCGCGGGGCGCCGGCGCGTGGCCGTCCGCGGCCACGGGGTACGGGTGGTGCGAGGACTGCGTGCGGTCCTTGGGCTTGGAGGTGCTCCACAGCAGCGCCTCCTCGACGTAGGCGGACGTGGCCTCGCGCGCCGCGGAGCGCGGCCGGGCGTTGGTGCGGATGCGCTCCGGCGGCAGGTGCGCGTGGCCCAGCGGCAGCTCCACGGTGAAGACGCTGCCCTCGCCTTCGGTGCTGCGCGCGGACACGGAGCCGCCGTGCAGCCGCGCGAACTCCTGCACCAGCGCGAGCCCGATGCCGCTGCCCTCCATCGTGCGCGAGGGCGAGCCCGGCACGCGGTGGAAGCGCTCGAAGAGGCGGGGCAGCTCGTGCGCGGGGATGCCGGAGCCGGTGTCCTCCACCTCCAGCGACACCCGCTGCCCGTTCTCCCTCAGCCGCAGCGTGACGCCGCCCTGGAGCGTGAACTTGAAGGCGTTGGAGACCAGGTTGAGGACGATCTGCTCCCACAGGTCCGGCGCCACGTAGACGGGCTGGGACAAAGGAGGGCAGTCCACCGTGAGCTTGAGCCCCGCGCGCTCCATGGCGGAGCGGAAGCTGGCCGCCGCGTCCGTCGTCAGCGCGGCCAGGTCCGCGGGCACGAAGCGCTCCTCCTGGGGGCCGGCCTCCAGCTTGGACAGGTCCAAGAGCGCGTTCACCAGCTTGAGCAGGCGCCCGGCGTTGCGGTGCACCCGCTCCATCTCCTTGCGGACCTCGTCCGACAGCGGGCCCGCGCGTCCGGCGAGCAGGTCCTCCGTGGGGCCCAGCATCAGCGTCAGCGGCGTGCGGAACTCGTGGCTGACGTTGGCGAAGAACTCGGACTTGAGCCGGTCCAGCTCGCCCAGTTGCTCGTTCGCCACGCGCAGCTGCTGGTTGGCCTCTTGAATCTGCTGGGCGCGCCGGAAGATTTCGCCCTCCATCTCGTCCGCGCGGGCGCGCAGCTCCGCGTGCTGCCGGCTCTGCTCCTCGTCCAGGTGCTTCAGGCGGATGAAGTCGGTGACGTCCTCCACGCGGTGGATGATGTGGCGGACCGCGCCGTCCTCGCCGAACACCGGGGTGTTCAGCGGGCTCCAGTAGCGCAGCTCGAACCCGCCGCCGGCTTCCTGGGGGCGCGGGATGTCGTACTTCTGGACCGCCATCGCGTCCGGGGCGCCCGTCCTCACCGCGCGCTCCAGCGACGCGCGCAGGTTGGCCACCCCGGTGGCCTGCAGGTCCTGGGGGTTGTCCGGGAAGACGTCGAAGAGGTTGCGGCCCAGGATGTCCTCGCGCCGCGTCCGCGTGGCGCGCAGGTACGCGTCCGTCACCGCGACGATGACGAACTCCGGCGTCAACACCAGGTACGGGTTGGGCGCGGCTTCGAACAGGCTCCGGTAGTCCGGGGT
>NZ_RAWL01000356.1:0-9151 GCF_003668885.1 Corallococcus sp. AB049A
CCCCGCCGGAGTCCCGGCCCGGGAAGCCCCCCCACCGCGACACCTGCGCGTCGCGGCCTTCACTTCCCCTCTTCGCGCGCTCCGTCCGTCCGCCTGGGAGGCCCGGACACCCACGGTCACGCGTCTGGAAGGGCCCTGCTTCCCGCACCCGCTCGCTACTGCGGGCGCTCCCAGCCGTGGCGAATCACGAAGTCCGACACCATGGCGGCCGTCGCGTCGCGGATCTTCTCCACGTCCGCCGCGGACTTGCCCACCGTGTCCTCCATGGGCCAGTCCTCGCGCTTCTGGTCCGTCACCACCGGCGCGTCCGACAGGCCGCCCAGCGTCACCAGGATCTGCGCGCTCTTCGCCAGCTCCGGGGTCAGCCGCTGCGGCTTCGCGTCGCCCAGATCCACGCCCATCTCCTTCATGGTGGCGAGCACCTCGGGATGCAGACGCTCGGCCGGCTGCGTGCCAGCGGAAATGGCGCGCGCCTTCGCAGGGTCCGCCAGCAGGTTGAAGAAGGCCGCCGCGATCTGCGAGCGACCCGCGTTGTGCGTACAAGCGAAGATGACCGTGTTCATCGCACCGCCTTTGGAGTGTTGAGAATCATGAGGTTCCTGGGCTTCCTGGGAAGTATCACATCCTGAGCAGGGAAGAGGACAACGCTCACCCGGACCCCATACCTCAGGGCTCGCCTCAAGGGATGTGGGTAGGATCTGACTCCGCGTGAATACATTCCCCGCGCGCACTCCGGGGGAGTGCCTACGTTGGAGGGGTCATGCAAAGCACCCCCTCCTGGGCCTGGGTCGTCTTCTGGGCGCTGCTCCTGGCGCTGCTGGTGGTGGACCTGCTGGCGCACCGGGGCGGGCGGGGGCAGTCGCGCCGCGCGGCCATCCTGTGGAGCCTGGCGTGGGTGGGCCTGGGCCTGGCCTTCTGCGGCTTCGTGTGGGTGACGCTGGGCAGCTCGGCGGGCCACGAGTACCTGGCGGCGTGGCTCATCGAGAAGAGCCTCAGCCTGGACAACGTCTTCGTCTTCCTCGTCATCTTCCGCAGCCTGAACGTGCCCCAGCGCTACCAGCACGAGGTGCTCTTCCTGGGCATCTTCGGCGCGCTGGTGTTCCGGGCGCTGTTCATCTTCGTGGGCGCGGCGGCGCTGCAGCGCTGGGGCTGGGTGTCCTACGTCTTCGGCGCCATCCTGCTCGTCACCGCGTGGCGCGTCTTCCGCGAGGACCCGTCGAAGCAGGAGGACAACCGCGTCGTGGCGTGGCTGTCCAGGAAGCTGCCGGTGGCGGACCAGGTGGAGGGGCCTCACTTCGTGGTGAAGCACCAGGGCCGCAGGCTGGCCACGCCGCTGCTCCTGGCGCTCGTGGGCCTGGAGGTGACGGACATCCTCTTCGCGGTGGACTCGGTGCCGGCGGCGTTCTCCGTCACCACCGACACGTTCATCCTCTACAGCTCCAACGCCTTCGCCATCCTGGGGCTGCGCGCGCTCTACCTCGTCATCGCCGGGGCCGTGGGGCAGCTGAAGTACCTGCACTACGGTCTGGCGGGGGTGCTGACGTTCGCGGGCGTGAAGATGGTGGTGGAGGAGTGGGTGCACATCCCGCCGCTCCTGTCGGTGGCCATCATCGTGACCGTGATTGGCGCGGCGGTGGGCGCGAGCCTCGTCCACCGGCGCTCCGTGGGCCACGCGGAGGCCTGAGCCTTCAGGGCATAGGCAGGCCCGCGGTACCGCCAGCGGCCTCCAGGGGCCGGGCCAGCAGGTCGTCGAAGGTGGGGTTGGCCACCTTCGCGATGCGCTCAGCGTGCTTCTTCAAGAGGGCCGCGTTGGCGTCCTTCACGTCCTTGCCCGAGGCGAGCTCCAGCTGGGTGATGAACTTGCGCAGCCCGGCGCGGCGCTGCTCCAGCTGCAGCCGCTCGGCCTCCGACAGCTTCGGGTCCTCCAGCCGCGGCGTGATGGCGGCCAGCTGCGCCTCCAGCTGCGCGAGGTTCGCGGGGTCGGACGGCGAGGACACCATCGCCACGCCCGCGTCGGGCGTGGCCCGCGGGGGCGGCGGGTACACCACGGCGGTGATGCGGCGGAACTCCTGGGGCGACATGCGCTGCGCCTCCAGGTTCTGGAGCAGGGCGGCCTGGGCCTTGCCCATCATGCGCAGGGAGGCGTTGGCGGCGCGGAGCCGGGCGCGGCGGTCCCCGCTGCCGAGCGCCTGCCCGTTCGCCTGGACGAACTCCAGGGACTCCTTCTCCAGCACCCGGTAGGCGGGGAAGGTCGCCTCGCGCGCGGCGAGGTAGGCCTCCAGCCGCGCCTCGTCCAGCTTCATCACCCGGCCCTGGGCCGGAGGCTGGAAGGGATAGCGGGCGTTGAGCTCGGCGGTCTTCCGGGCGCGCTCCTGGGTCTGCATGAGCGTGTCCATGCCGCTGCCGTCCATCTGGCGGTCCGCCCAGAACCCCGTCGCGACCAGGCCTCCACCCACGACGAGCAGCCCCGCCGCACCCAGCCCCAGCCCGAGGATCCACTTCTTGTTCATGGCGCCGCTCCGCTCTCCTTCCGGCAAGGGCGGGGCCCCCCGCCGCCGGAGCCCCCTTGCTACCCGTGCCGTCCCGCCAGGGCAAGCGCGCCCCGGAGGGCCGCCGCTTCAGTCCCTGGCGGGCGGGCGGCGCGGCAGATGGATGAGGAAGGTGGTGCCGTCCTGGACGGTGGAGCGCACGCGCATCCGGCCCCCGTGCGCATCCACGATGTGCTTCACGATGAAGAGCCCCAGCCCCAGCCCGTGGGCGGCGCGGTGGTTGCCCTCGCGGGCCTCCGCGCGCTTGAGGGGCTCGAACAGGTGCGGCAGCAGCTGCGGGGGAATGGGGGGGCCCTGGTTCTTCACCGCGAGCGTCACCGCGCCCGGCTGGCCGCGCAGCCGCACGCGCACCGGGCAGAAGGCGTCTCCGTAGGCGAGCGCGTTGTTCACCAGGTTGGTGATGACCTGCGCCAGCCGGTCCGGGTCGCACCGCAGCCGGGTCTCTCCCCGCCCGTCCACCTCCAGGCGCCGGTCCGGGTGGGCCTGCTGCACCTCGTCCATCACCTGGCGCACCAGGTCCAGCAGGTCCACCTCGCGCGGATCCATGGGGATGCCGCCGCCCAGCCGGGCCTGGGTGAAGTCCAGCACGTCGCGCAGCATGCGGCGCGCGCGCTCGGCGCTGGAGAGGATGCGGGCCACGGCCTTCTTCTCGCGCGGGTCGGCGTCCTCGCGCTTCGCCAGCGACGTGGCGGCCATGGTGATGGCGGAGATGGGGTTGCGCAGGTCGTGGCCCACGATGCCGATGAGCAGCTGTTCGAACTCCGCGCGGCGCCTGGCCTCGGCCTCCGCCTCATGCCGCTGGGTGACGTCCTGCATGGCGCCCACCATGCGCACGGGGCGGCCCTGGAGGTCCTTCACCACGCGGCCCCGGTCCTCGAGAAAGGCCCACGTCCCGTCGCCCCGGCGCAGCCGGTACTCGGCAACCCAGTGGCCCTCGCGGCTGTCGAGCGCCTCCTGCAGCTCCCGCCTCACCCGCTCGCGATCGTCGGGGTGCACGCTGTCCATCCACCACGCCATGTCCATGACGGGCGGCCCCTGGGACGTGTCCATCCGGAGCATGCGCGGCGCCAGCTCGCTCCAGTGGATTTCATCCGTCACCAGGTCCCAGTCCCAGATGACGTCGCGGGTGGCCTGGGTGGCCAGGCGGTAGCGCGTCTCCGACGCCCGCAGCTCCTGCTCCGCCCGGCGCCGCTCGGTGATGTCCAGCGACACGCCGGACACGCTCACCACCCGGCCGCCCGCGTCGAACACCGGCAGGAGGCGGACCTCGAACCAGACGCCCATGAGGTACAGCTCGGTGGACATCGGCTCGCCGGCCAGGGCGCGCAGGATGACCTCCAGCACGTCGCGCCGGTTCCGGAACACGTCGAAGACGGACCGTCCGCGCATCACCCGCGAGGGCACGCTCGTGGACGTCACACCCTCACCCTCGAAGAGGGTGAACACGCCCTGCGCGTCGAAGGCCCACAGCACGACAGGCAATTGCGTGAGCACGCGCTGGAGCTGCTCGCGGGCCTCGTCGCGCTCCTGGCGCAGCACGCGCGTGGTGGTGATGTCCGTGGACACGCCGCACAGGGCCCACGACTCGCCCTGCACCACGCCGGGCAGGGGGAACTTCATCGTGTGGTAGAGGTGCACCCCGTCGGGCTGGAGCACCTCCTCGTCGAAGACGAGCGGCGCCTTCGCGTTGAGCACCCGGCGGTCGTTGTGGCGGAAGCGCTCCGCCGTCTCCCGGGGGAACAGCTCCAGGTCCGAGCGCCCCAGCACCGACGCGCGCTCGTGGCCGGAGATGGTCTCGAACGGGTGGTTGACGAAGAGGTACCGCCCGGCCCCGTCCTTCGCGTAGATGGCGGCCGGGGCGTGGTCGAGGATCTCCTGCAGCCGCCGCTCCCTGGAGTGCATCGCCTGTTCATGTTCCTGGACGAAGTGGGCCACGGCCTCCGTCAGGCTCCGGTCCAGCGCGCGCCACAGCATGCGCAGCTCGTCCGTGCCGAGCGGCCGGTGGGACGCATCCAGCACCTCCAGGATGGCCTCGCGCAAGAGGCCGTACTCCTCCACCAGCGTCTCCACCCGGGCGCCGGCCTGGAAGCGCCGCAGTCCAATCTCCCGGGCATGGGCCCACACCGCCCCGGCGGACCACGTCTCCACGCCCCCCTGACGCAGGACGAGCACGAGGGCGTCCACCAGCTTGAGCATCCCCTCCAGCCGGCCCTGGAGCTCCGCGGACATGCCGGGCTCCAGCCGGGCGCCCCAGCGCCGGAGGATGTCCTCGCGCCGCGCCTCCATCAGGTCCGCGAGCGAGTCCGTCGTGGACGCGACCGGGTTCATGCCCGCGCCCCGAGGGTACGGGCCGGACAAGGCAGGCCGCCTGCTGTGGGAAGAGTGAGCGTCAAGGTAACCCTGCTTCCTGGACGTGTCCGGAGTGGAGGGAAGATGCCCATTACGCGCCGCGATATGGATGGGGCCTGCGGGAGGGGGAGCGGTGGATTGTCCACCTCTGGGATGGAACCCGGGGACATGGCGGGCGGCCATGGGAGGCCTCCGTGAACCGCTGGGTCCCGTCAGGGACCTGGGGGAAACTGTCCCTCCAGCACACGGGAGGCAGCAGGCCATGGCATTCGCGGAACGCAGCACCGGCGGACAGGGCACGCGGACGACGGGGCTGGTGCCCCCGGGGACGTGGACCCAGGGACAAGCCCTGGCGGCGGAGGGCCGGTCATGAGCACGCCCCCCATGGTGGATCCGCTGGAGTCGCTGGCCCGGGGCAACGTGCGCAGCGTCTGGGAGGTGCTGGAGGCGATGAGCATCCTCATGCGCCGCCGCAACGAGGGCCTGCCGCTGAACCTGCCGCAGGTGACGCTGTACCTGCGCAGCGGGCGCGAGGTGACGGGGCTCATCCGGGAGTACGGCGAGTTCCGCCAGGGGCGCGGCGTGCTGCTCATCACCTCCGGAGGCTACGGTTCGCACGGGGAGGGCCTGGACGTGACGTTCGTTCCGGACGGCGTCATTGAAGCGCTCACGCTGCACGAGGCCACGGTGCTGGACACGCCCGCGAAGTCGATGCCCGAGTCCTCGCCCATGCACCTGCGCCGGCACCTGCCCGCGCTGGCCGACACGCTGTCCAGCGCCTGGGGCTCGAAGGTCGCGGTGGAGCTCGGCTCGGCCGACGAGCTGGAGTCCGAGGCCAACATCCAGCCCCTGGCGTGGCTCGTCGAGCGCACCGGCAAGGTGCTGGCCAGGCTGGCCTCGACGCCCGACGTGGGCGACGTGCTCCGGGAGCGGGTGCGCAAGGTGAAGCTGTCCGTGGGGGACGCGTTCGGGGCGCGGCTCTCGGAGGGCACGCTGGGCCTCACCACGTCGCGCCGCCCCGCTGCGTGGCCGCTGGAGTCGGAGCTGGCCCGGGCGGTGATGGACACGCTGCCGTAGGGTGGACGCCGCCGGGCGCCGGCCCCTGGGACACGGCGCCGGGCAGCGCCCCCACAGGCCCCGGCGTGCGCGCCGGGCCTCCAGCTCCAGGGCCTCGAACTCGCCGCGCCGGGAGGCTCCGGCCGGTGGGATGAACAGCGTGCACGCGTAGCCGCGCTGCACGAGCAGCGCGTTCACGTCCTCGCCGTCCACGGACACATAGGCGAGCCGCCGCCCGTAGCGGTCCGTGCACGCCTCCCCATCCCGCAGCCGCACCGTGCGGCCCTCCACGAGCGAGCGGTTGAACGCCGCGGCCTCCTCGCCGAAGCAGTCGTCGTGGCCCTTCGTCGTCTCCGGGGTGTCGGCCAGCAGGTAGCGGATCCGCTCGCCGTCCTGGAGCACGACGGTGTCTCCGTCGATGACCTTCGTCACCACGCCCGTGCTCGGGCCGCACTCCCCTTCCCCGCCGCCACAGGCGGACAGGACGGTGAGCAGCCACAGCCATCCCAGGACCTGTGTCCTCATGGCGCGCACGTCCGGTTCTCCCGGCCCGGCGTGCCCCGGTCGCCCGCGCCGTAGGTCAGCCCCGGGGGCGTGGAACAGAAGGCCCCGGCCGCGTCGTTGCCGGTGGCGTCCCGCACCCGGGCGTCCAGCTGCGAAGACACCCCGGGCTTCGCCGCGTCCGTGAAGGCCACGGAGTCCAGGACGGTTCCCTGCGCGGACAGCTTGAGGACATGGGCGCCCGCGCCGTTGCCCAGGCCGAACGCGAAGGTGCCGAGCACCGAGGGCAGCCCACCGTTGAGCGAAGCGTCTTCGACGCGCGCGAGGACCGCGAAGCTCCCGGCCTTCATCGACAGGCACAGCGGGGACTCCAGGACGGAGCTGCCCGCTTCGTTGGCGAGCGTCACCCCGTTGAGGTCCACCTCGCGCAGCGCGAGCAGCTCCACCCATTCGCCCTGCGCATCCGGGACGGCGGCGGGGTCCGCCATGAACTCGGTGAGCACCAGGGAGCCCACGGTGGGAACGCGGGGCGCGCGGGACTGGCCCGTCATCCGGTCGATACACCCTGTCCGCGCCGTGCCCGCGTCGGTCCCGGTGCAAACGCGGTTGGCGCGTCCCGGTGTGCCCAGGTTGCCCTTGTCACCGTAGGCCTCCGTGGCCGCGCACCAGGCGTTGCCCTTCGCATCGGCGGACACCTGGGTGGCCACGCCGTCCTGGGCCGGGCCATACAGCGCGCTGTCGATGAGCACGCTCCCTGCTCGGATGGCAACCACACCGCCCGCGTTGCGCAGGTCCGCGGAGAACGTGGCCAGCGGCTCCGGCAGGCCGCCGTTCACCTCCGGCTCCCGCCTGCGCGCGAACAGTGCGGACTCTCCAGCGGCCAGGGACAGACAGCGCTCGGACTCCAGGCGTGTGCCGGACGTGTCCGTTCCCACCGCCAGCCCGTTGAGGTCCACGGGCACGGTGGCGCGGACTTCAATCCACTCGCCCACCGTGTCATCGCCGCGCGGGTTGGCCATCACCTCGGTGATGATCAGCTCGCCAGGACGTGGGGGCTGGACCTCGCGCGGAGAGTCCGCGCCCGGTGGCAGGCACGTCACTCCACCGTCTGTCAGTACGGGGCACGGTGCGTTCGCGGCGCCCGGGCTTCCCGGTGCATCGCACCAGCGCGACAGGCCGTCACGGGTCCGGGCCAGGCCTGACTTCGCGGGCGCTTCCAGCACCACCGTGTCGAGCACCCGCGTTCCACACCGCAGGCCCAGCAGCCCCGCGCTGTTCCCCAGCGCGCCGAGCGCATCGCCATAGGTCTGGTCCACGTGCTCGGGCAGTGCAGCCTCGCGCACGTCGCCCAGCACGACGTAGGTGCCCGCGTCCACCGGCAGGCCCGTGGTGAACGTGTAGACCCGCTCCTGGGCCGCTTCGTCGCGCGCGGTGAAGAGCGTGACGCCCAGCAGGTCCACGGTCTCCCTGGTCGGGTTGTGCAGCTCCACGTACTCCTTGCCCGTGTCCGCGCCCGCGGGGTCGTTGAGGTACTCCGTGATGACCAGGTCCCCCGGCAGCAAGGCCTCACAGGCCGCGGGTTCCTCCTCCCCTGTGGGCAGTCCACACGCCGCCATCCACCCCAGCACCCATCCCAATCCCAACCTCACGCCCCATCCCCACACTGCCCGAGCCACCACACTCCGCTCCCTTCAGAACCGCGTCTCCACTTCCAGCGCGAACAGGTGCCGGGGCGCATCCGGCGGCGTCCGGGCACCTCGCGCGTCCTTCAAGTCCACGACCCACGCGTAGCGGCCTCGGGTCGTCACGGCGTCCGCCGTCCAGCTCGCATCGAGCGAGGCACGGAAGGACTGCTCCAGCCGGTTGCGCGTCGACAGGTCTTCGTCCTTCCACACGGCGCGGCCCCGCAGCCTCACGGCGTCGCAAGGCCGCACCTGCGTCTCCACCACCGCGTGCGCGTCCTCACGCACGCCCCGGTTCACCGGATCATCCACGCGGGCATGCGCGTACTGCGCGGACACGGACACCGCATCGTGAAGCTCCGCCTTCACCCGGGCCGTGAGGCGCAGGAGCGACCCTGAACAGGGGCCATCGAAACAGTCCCCCGCAGTGCCGACGTCCTTGTCCCGGTACTCGGCCCACAGCGACGGTTGGAACAGCGCATGCGCGCGCCAGTCCACTCGCGCCGAGGCCCGCATGTTCACCGTGCCGGCGCTGCCCACCTCCGCGCCATCCGAGGGCAGCGTCCAGGCATCCACCTCACCGCGCAGCCGCAGCGCACCTTCCAGACGGTGCACGTAGCGCACGCGCGCGCCCACTTCATTCCGGGCCCGTGAGCCCTCCAGCTCATCCGGGCCGGAAGTCGCGCCGGTGTAGGGATTGGCGAAGCCGCGTCCGTAGGCCCGCAGCGACACCTCCAGCTCCTTCGACGTGCCCGCCACCACCGTGCGCTGAAGCACGCCGAGCCCACCGCCGCTCGCATCGAAACTGCGCGCCGCCTCCACGAAGAGGTCCACGGGGCCCAGGCCCCACGCGCCATCCATGCCCACCGCGCCGAACGCACCGCCCGCCGGGTAGCCCGCGGTGGAGCGGAAATCGAGCACCGCCCCCTCCACGCTCCACACCGGCCGCGCGCCCCAGGCCGTCACTCCGACCTGTGCCCGCGAGCCCCAGGCCATCGCCGCGTGGCCCCCGCC
>NZ_RAWL01000357.1:0-9128 GCF_003668885.1 Corallococcus sp. AB049A
CAGCCAACGTGCGTCAACCGCGTCAGCCGTGCACGGTGCGGCTGTCGGCGGGCACGGCCGCCCGGTCGTCCAAGCCGTAATCCCTCACCACGTGCGCCACCCGCAGGCGGTAGTCCTGGAACACGCCCGCCCGTCCTTCGCGCTGCGCGTCCCGGTGGGCCTCCAGGCGCCGCCACTCGGCCACGGCCGCCTCGTCGCGCCAGTACGACAGGGACAGCAGCTTGCTGGGAGTGCCGAGGCTCTGGAACCGCTCGATGGAGATGAACCCGTCGATGTCCGCCAGCAGGGGCCGAAGCTCCGCGGCGAGGTCCAGGTATCGCTGCCGGTGCTCCTCGTGTGCCCAGACTTCGAAGATGACAGCGATCATCACGGTCCTCCCAGGACGCGGGTGTTGGTGGAAGCACGCCAGGTGACGGGGCCCGCCAGCGGCGTCAGGTCCAGGCCGCTCGCGAGCACCCGTGCCGCCGCCGCCGAGGCCATCGCCGTCGCCACCAGCGGCCCGGGACAGGCATGCGCGCCCAGGCCGAAGGTGAAGGTCTGCCGGCCCGCACGGCGTGGCAGGAAGGCGTCGGGCTGGGGATTCACCAGGGGATCCCGGTTCGCGGCGGCGAGCACGACGACCACGGTCGCTCCTGCTTCCAACTCGACGCCCGCGACCGTCGCGGCCGAGTGGGTGAAGCGCCGCGTGTTCTGGACCGGGGCATCGTGCCGGGCCGCTTCCTGGACCACGTCATCGAGCGAGCACTCGCCCCGTGAGACCTGTTCCCGCAGCGAGGGCTCACGAGCGAAGGCCCGCAGCGTCGCTCCAAGGAGCCCGGCCGTCGCTTCATAGGCCTGGGTGAGCAGGCCCACGGCGTTGGGGACGCGCAGGTCCTCTGGACCAGGGCCTGCCATGAGCCCGGCCGTGAACGCAGTCCGCGCGCTTGACTGGAAGCAGTCCGCCACGCGCGCGTGCAGCCTCGCCGCGCCTTCGCTGCGCACAGGTGGGCCGGCGACCGAGCGGACATAGGCCTCCACGTCCTGCACGCTCGCTTCCAGGGTGTCTTCCGGGAAGCCCAGCAGAGACCCCAGCACGAGCACGGGAAGTTGGAGCGCTGCGTCTGGCAGCCGGGACAGCGACGGCTTCGCGAACAGCCGGGCCGCCTGGCGATGACTCTCCAACTGCACCTCCCGCAGCGCCTCCGTCAGCGTGCGCGACAGGGTCTCCTTCACGGTAGGGAAGGGGCCGCCGTCGTTCATCCGCACCAGCCGTCCAAACAGCGCCCCGGCGGCGGTGCCCACCAGGTGCGGAGGCACCGGCTCCGCGCGGGGCCGGACGCGGCAATGCTCGCTGGAAAGCACGGCGCGAACGGTGGCCGCATCCGCCGCGATCCAGGGGCCGAAGCCAGGGAGGCGGTGCAGTCCGCCCCGGGCGCGAAGCTGCGCGTAGTACGGGTACGGGTCGGGGTGGGTGACGGCCTGGTACGGGTCGGTGGGCGGTGTCATCGGTCCTCGTGGCTGGGCACTCTGCCGCCAGAACTGGCGAGGTGTGCTAGGAAATGGTTCGCCATGGAGCGAACGATGAATGCAGGACCGGACCTCACGATGTTGGCTGGAGCCGTGGGGGACGCCACGCGGATCCGGATGCTGGAGCTCCTCATGGAGGGGCGGGCGCTCGTCGCCAAGGAACTCGCGTTCGGCACGGGCGTCAGTCCCGCGACGGCGACCGCGCACCTCCAGCGTCTGGAGCAGGCGCGGCTGATTCGCGCCACCCGGCAGGGGCGCAACAAGGTGTTCCGGCTCGCGACGCCCACCGTGGCGCGGATGGTGGAAGCGCTGATGACCGTGGCGGTCCGGGGCCCCCGAGCGTCAGCGGCCCCCGAGCCTCTGCGGGCCGCGCGCTATTGCTACGACCATCTGGCGGGCCGGTTGGGCATGGGCATCACCGACGCGCTCCTCCGGTCTGGCCACCTCTCCCTGCGCCGACGCGCGTTCGTGCTGACCCCCAGCGGCGAGGCGTGGTGCCAGGACTTCGGCATCGACCTGTCGTCCGTGCGCGAACAGCGGCGCCACTTCGCCCACCGGTGTCTGGACTGGAGCGAGCGGCGCGATCACCTCGCGGGAGCACTGGGCGCGGCGCTCGCCGCCCGGGTGTTCTCGCTGGGGTGGGTGGAACGTCAGCCCGATTCCCGAGGCCTCATCGTCACTCCCGGAGGCCAGCGGGGGCTCAAGCGTCACTTCGGCGTGCTGTAGGCGGCGGCGTTCGCGTCGGCGCGCTCGCGTGTGCGTTGGATGGCGACGGAGACTGCCTCGCCCACGACGCGGGGGAGTCCTTCGGCTTCCATCGCCAGCAACCCCGCTTCGGTGATGCCGCCCGGGGTGGCGATCTCCGCGATGAGGCGAGGAGTCGCGGCATCAGGTTCGGCCAGCAGTTTCGCCGCGCCAATGAGCGTGCCCTTGGCGAGCGCCGCCGCCTCCGCTGCGTCCATTCCATGCGCCACCGCGGCCTGGGCCAGGGCCTCGACGAATCGAAAGACATACGCGGGCCCCGTGCAGGACACGCCCGTGCACACGGTCAGGGCTTCTTCGGACATCCACAGCGGCTGGCCCGTCGCGGCGAAGACAGACTCCGCTGCGCGCTTCGCTGCCTCCATCACCCGGGTTCCAGCGGTCAGCGGCGTCACACCCGCGCCCACGCGCACGGGTGTGTGGGGCATGGCGCGAATGACTGAAACAAAGGAAGGCAGTGCCGCCTCCAACTGGGCAAGCCGGACATCCGCGGAGAGCGACACCACGGTCTGCCCGGGCGCCAGGGCCGGCGAGATGACGGCCATCAGGTCCCGCAGCTGAGCCTGCCGCACCGCCAGCAGGACCACTCCCGCGCCCCGCACCGCCTGCGCGTTGTCCATGAGGACGTGCACGCCGTGCCGGGAGCGCAGCGCCTCTCCGCGTTCAGACCGGCGAACGGTGACGCGAACGTCCGAAGGACGCACGAGGCCGGAGCGCAGCAGTCCCTGGATCAGGGCTTCGGCAATCTTGCCGCCACCCAGCAGGGCGACAGGGGAGGGAACGGGAGGGAGCGCCATCCCTGAATCCTACCCCCAGGAAGCCACCATCCGTTGCCCAAGCCAGGTGGAGCACAACGGGGCTCAAGCGGTGCCACGTTCCGAGGATGCAAATCCCAAACGCGACCGACAGTCGGACAGGCTTTCATCAAAGCGATTGGATTGAGCGCGCGAAGCGGTGGGAGTGATGGGGTGCCTATCGAAGGGCCCAAGTAGGGCCACGGGCAGCGCCGCCCACCGGGTGGGATGGATCAGAACCTGTCCGACGAACAAACAGGTTTCGCCGAATCGAGCGGACACCAGGGCCCGGGTCATGCGCAGAGGCGCCCGCACCGGTGTGGTTCCCTCAAAACCTGTCCGACAGTCGGACAGGTTTTTTTCGTCCGGCTCCGGAGGGGGACTCACGCGTCCATGTCAGACCCCTGTGGTTGGATGGCGATGCTGGGACGAGGAAGGGGAATGGGGATGGGGCACGGCGGGCTCGTGGCGTACGTGGAAGCACAGATTGAGCGCGACATCGCGCTGGGACGGATTCACCCGAGCGGGCAGTTCGGCTCGGAAGCGAAGCTGGCGCGGCACTATGACGTCTGCCGGGGCACCATCCGTGAGGCGCTGCGGAGGCTGGCGGCGCGGGGCGTGGTGGTGCAGCGGCCTGGACGCAAGACGCGCGCGGTGCCGTTGGATGAGTCGCTGACGCTGGAGAACCTGGGCCTGGCGCTGCATGACATGCACTCGCCTGACGCCCGGTGGCTCCTGGAGGGCTACTTCAGCCTCCGGCGGCAGGTGCTGGTGGAGCTCCTGTCCGACTGCTGCGCACGGGCCTCCAAGCGGGACCTGGACCAACTGGGGAGCATCTGCTTCGGACTTTGGGACGCGGCGCGCTGGGAGTCGGGAGCCTACTGCGCCCAGGTGGAATTCGAGTTGCTGCGGCTGGCGGCCCGGGTAGCGGACCGGCCCGGGCACGTGCTCCTCGTGCAGTCCCTGCAGCGGGCCTTCATGGTCGGCGCGGCCCAGTTGCTGCCCCTCCTGGGAGGTGAGCCGCTGCGCCAGTGGGTGAACTGCGCGAAGGATGCCCTGCATGACCGCGACACGCGGGCCATTCAACATGAACTGCCGGCGCTGATGAAGGCACACGATGACCTTGTGCTGGACGCCTTCGCTCCTGTCCTCCAGAAGCATGCTCCCCCCGAGCGTCACCTCAACGCTCCTGCGTCAGTCCCCTCGAAGGATGAAGCTCTGGACGCACGTCCTTGCCTTGATGACCGTGGCCTTGGGGAGCTGGAGCCGGTTGCCTTGCCAGAGGATGCAGGGGATGCGCGGCGGGATGTTCCCGTGCGGGATGATGCGGAGGAGAGGTGCCCTGGTGTGGCTTCTCCCCAGGAGGAGGTGCTCGCTTCTGGACCGCCTCCGCCGGTGGGGGACGCGTGTCAGAGCTTCACCCCCACAGTGGTGCGCACTTGCGTGTCCAGTGGTGGCACCGTCGCGGGCGGTGCGCTGTCGTAGGTGAGGTTGAAGCCAATGCCTACCGTGACCCGGGGATTGGGCGTCACCGCGAACAGCGTCTCGTTGAGCACTCGCAGGTCGGAGGGACGGGTGACTCTTGGCTGGAGGTAGACCGTCTCCACGAGGTTGATGTTCTCCATCAGCTTCACCCGGCCCAGCAGATAGCTGGAGACGCGTGGATCCGTGTAGCGGTCTCCCGCGTCCGGTTCTCCGTCCTTGCGCAGCCGCTCGTGCTCCACCATCAGCGCCACACCGAAAGTGAGCCCCGTGCTCTCTTCGTTGAACAGGACGAAACGGGGACCCGCTCCCAGCAGGGCCCGGAGCTGGAGCCGGCGGAACTCGTTGTATTCGTGCTGGGCGAAGACCTCCCCCGACACCCGGTCGGTGAACCGGCGCCGGTAGCGCACGTGCTCCATCACCTGGCTGACGATGCGCTCGCCCGTCGCGAATGAATATTCGCCCCGGATGACGCCCAGCCAGACGTTCCGCTCGGAGCGCAGCTGGCCCACCAGCGAGCCCCGGATGGAGAACAGCTGCGTGCTGCCCGTGCGCCAGTCGCCGCCCAGCTCGATGGCCGCGGCCGGCCCCAGCTCCGCCTTCTCGTCGAAGAGCGCCTGCACGTTGACGATCTGTGCCGCCGCGCCGCTCGCGTGGAGCAACACCACCAGCACCACCCACCCACCGGACTTCAGGAGACCCATGCGCATGCTGTGCCTGCTCGGGCGCTCTCGTTCAACCCCGTTCTGTGCCTCGCCGGCACGTGGGTCCACCGCTTGACGGCGGCGGTGGAGCGGAGCATGCCTGCGCCGTTCCACTGGCCCTTGCCCCGTCCGGAGTCCGCCCATGCAGGTCCACATCATCGATGCCTTCACCCGCACCGCCGGTGCCGGGAACCGCGCGGGCGTGGTGCTCGACGCCTCGGCGCTGGATGTCCCCACCATGCAGCGGACCGCCGCGGCCGTCAGCGCGTCGGAGACCGCGTTCCTCCTGTCCCGGCCCGGCGATTCCACCGTGCGCCTGCGCTACTTCACGCCCGTGGATGAGATTCCCTTCTGCGGCCATGCCACCGTGGCCAGCTTCCACCTGCTCGCGGAGAAGGGGCTCCTGCGCAGCCCGGGGACGTACACGCTGGAGTGCCCCGGCGGCACCTTCGAGATCGAACTGGAGCCCCAGGGCTCGCGGGGCAGCCGGGTGTGGATTGCCACGCCGCCTCCGCCCTCGCAGCCGAGCCCCGTGGCGCTGGAGGCGCTGATGGCCACGCTGGGCGGGACGGCGTCCCAGGTGGACCCGTCACTGCCGGTGATCCGCCAGGGGCACCGGCTGGTGGTGCCGTTGCGGCGGCTCGCGGACCTGGAGGCGCTGACGCCTCGGGGCGCGGCGATGAACGCGCTGCTGATGCCGCACGGCCTGCGCGGCGTCTACCTCTTCACCCGCGAGGCGAAGGAGGAGGGGAGCGCGGCCCAGGCCCGCTACTTCGTCCCGGGGTTCGGCATCCTGGAGGACCCCGTGACGGGCTCCGCCGCCGGCCCTCTGGCGGCCTACCTCGCCGAGCACGGGAGCCTCCGCCTGCCGGAGCAGGGCGGCACCGTGTCCAGCCGCATCGAGCAGGGAGACACGCTCGGCAAGCCGGGCCGCATCGACATCCAGGTCACCGGCCGGCCCGGCCACGTCGAGCGCGCCCGCGTGGGTGGCGTGGCCCTCACCGTGATGGAGGCCACGCTGCTCGCGTAGCGGGGCTCAAGCCCATGTCGGACGCCCCGGACCCTTGTGGGCTCTCCCGAGCACTCCCAGGTTTGGGGTTGGGATAATTCCATCCCCGCTTGAGTCACCGGTGCGGTCCGGCGGCCGGGCGCCAGCCGGGCTCCATCGGGGGAGGACGTCATGGCAACCGACAACAGGAACCCGGGGGCGCAGGGAGAGCCCTCCGCCTCGCCCGCGGCGAAGAACGCCCAGGCCGGCATGCAGGGCACCGCCTCGCAGCAGGAGCCCCGGACCGGCTCCACGGGCATCAGCCGCCGCGAGTCCACCACGCCAGCCGTGCCCATGAGCCCATTCGGGCTGCTGCGCCGGATGATGGAGGACATGGATCAGCTCTTCACCGGCTTCGGTGGCCGGGGCTTCACTCCTGGGAGTGCCGGGCTGGCCGAAGGGCTCTGGTCCCCGCAGGTGGACGTGCTGGAGCGGAACGGAAACCTCATCGTGAAGGCCGACCTGCCAGGGATGCGGCAGGAGGACATCCACGTGGAGCTGCTGAAGGACCTGCTCGTGATTGAGGGCGAGCGCTCGTTCGAGGTGGAGCAGGAAGAGGAGGCCGAAGGCATCTGGAGCCTGGAGCGCAGCAGCGGTGTCTTCCGCCGCGTCATCCCGATTCCGGAGGGCATCGACACGGAGTCCGTCCACGCGAACTTCGAGAACGGCGTGCTGGAGATCTCCCTCAAGCTTCCGGAAGCGGAAGTGCAGGGCAAACGCATCGAGGTGAAGGGCGGCTCGCGCGATCAGGCCCGGAAGCTGACGCGCGGCAAGCCCATCCACTGAAGGGACCCGCGAAGTCAGTGCGTGTGCCGGTGGCCCTCGTCCGCCACGATGGCCGCCGCCACCTTCTCCGCCGAGTCGCGCAGCTCCGACTCGGGCGGCGAGTGCCAGGACTCGAAGGCGAACAGCTTCCGCATCAACTTCCCGGCCGGATAGCCCGGCCGCAGTTCAATCGCGTCGAACATCCACGCCAGCGCCTCGTGCGCGAACGTGTACCAGGCCTCCTCGCAGCCCGTGGCGTCCGCGGTGAGGTTCATCGTGGTGACGATGCCGTCCGCCAGCGCGAGCATCCGGATGTCCTGGTCCTCGGGGGCCCGGGGCAGGTCCCGCTTCAGCGCCTGGAAGTGGACGTCCAGCTTGAACAGCCATTCGCGCGAACGCTCCAGCGCGTCGATCATCAGCTGGATGTTGTATTCCACGCTCATGTCCGGCGTGGGCTTCTGACGGAAGAAGCGGTGACACCAGCAGTAGCCACCGAAGCTCTCATTGCCCAGATACAGCCCCGTCTCCGTGTACCAGGGCCCCAGGTTCTGACCGAGCATCCGCTGGATGTGTTTCGCCATCGTGTCGTGCTGCTCGTCCGTGAGCTTGCGCGTCCCCGGCGGCACGCGCGGCGTCAGGTATTCACGCAGCATCCGGATGAGCTTCTCCGGGTCATACGCATCCAGGCTGTCGCGGATGAGCCGCCAGTGCCCCAGGGGCGACCGGCTCATACCGCCCCCGCCGCCACCCGCGCCGCCGCGTCCCGGAGGACTTCTGGAGGCGGCGCGATCCAGGACTCGAAGACGAAGGCGGTCTCCAGCTGCTCCAGCGTGGCCTCCGACAAGGGCAGTCCCATCGCCTCGATGCACCACGTCATGGCGTCCTGCGCGACCTGGTACCAGGTCTCTTCACAGGACGTCGTCTCCGCCGTCAGATCCACGGTCCGCACCAGCCCTTCCGCGAGCGCCTCTGCCCGGAGAGCCTTGTCGTCGCCCGCCAGCTCGAGCTGACGGCGCGCGGCCTGGAACACGCCGTCCAGCGCGTACAGAAACGAACGGATCCGCTCCAGCGCGTCCAGCATGAACTGGATGTTCTCATCCACGTCATGGGTGCGGTGCGGCGGGTTCTGGTTGAAGAACGAGTGACACCAGCAATAGCCCCCCAGCACTTCGTTGCCCAGGGGCAGGCCGCTCTCCAGGTACCAGGGGCCCAGCTCGGCCTTGAGCAGGTCCACCACGACGTTCTGCGCCTGCTTGAGCCGGGCGGGATGGATGTGGCCGGACCGCAGCGGGGCCAGGGCCTCCCGCAGGCTGGCCGCCAGGGATTGCGGCGCGTAGGCATCCAGGCTGTCGCGGATGCGGCGCCACGTGAAAGCCGAAGCGTTGTCACTCATTCGGACACCTCGTTGCGGCACGGGGCGTCCGGCCCCGCGATGCTCCGGGCCAGCAGCCTTGCCAGCCGCGTGTAGTTCACGGCGTCTCCCGGACGCTTGGGCCACAGCACCACGGGCGCCAGCGGCGGCGTGGGCAGCCGGCCCCGGCGCAGCATGTACTCCAGCCACAGCCGCGCCGCGCGGGCGTTGCCGTCCGGGAAGGGGTGGAAGAAACACAGGTCCAGATACAACCGCGTGGCATGCGCCACCGGGTGGCGGTCTTCGCGCGCGTCCGCCTCCACCTTTTCGCGGAAGGCCGCCTCCAGGCCGGGCGCGTGCGCGTAGCGGTGCGCGCCTCCCCACGCGAACGCGTCCCCGGTGCGAAAGCCCGTGGGGGCACCCAGCAGCTCCTCCTGGACCTCCACCATCCTGACGAAGGTCAGCGGCTCGCCCGCGTCCGCGAGGTGGCGCACCCGGGCCAGGGCCTGTTCGAAGCGCTCGGTCCGCTCGGGCCCCTGGGATTCATGGGCCGGTGCGTCATGACGGTGCAGGAAGTCCTCCTGCGCGCCCGTCTCCCGGAAGGGCTGACGCGCCGCGGCCTCCAGGTCCAGCCGGAGCGTGGGCAGCGCCCAGTCCAGGGCGCGCGTGGCCTCCCGGTGGGGGGTGAGCTGCTCGGTGGAGGACGGGGAGTTCAC
>NZ_RAWL01000358.1:0-9008 GCF_003668885.1 Corallococcus sp. AB049A
GGCCTGGGCCTGCGGCGGGGACTTCTCCGCGGGCGCGGTGGAGGCGCACGCGGTGATGAACGCGGAAGCGCAGACGCCGAGCGTCATGCGCGCGGCGCCAAACTTCGGTCTGGAACGGAACGACATGGAGGCTCCTGGATGTGCCCGTGACGGGTGGCGCACTCTGGCGCACGCGGGCGCGTCACCAACAGCGCAAACGGCGGTTTCATCCCAGCCATTGCGTTCTGGACGCCACGCGCACTCGAAGTCCCGGGTTGGGACCCCGGGACAATGGCGCGGCGCGGTGTCCCGTCGGCCTCAAGCCCTGACGGTGCCGCCCCGGGGCGTGACGTCCCCACGGCCCGCGCGGATCAACGCTCCGCCCGCGAGCAGCAGGGCCAGGCCGAAGAAGAGGAACCCCACGTCCCAGGCGACCTGGGACGGGCCGGTGCGCACGTGGTGCACGCCGAGCAGCTGATGGTCGATGAGGCCTTCGACGACGTTGAAGAGGCCCCAGCCTCCCAGCAGGCACCCGGCGAAGGTGCGCGAGGACCACGGCACGTCCGTCCTCAGGCCCGCGCGCCAGAGCAGCACCAGGCCGCTGAAGGTCATGAGCCAGGTGAAGGCATGGAAGAGGCCATCCCAGAACATGTTCACCTTGGCGTTCACCAGCGTGTCCGGCGGCAGGTGGCTGGAGAGCATGTTGTGCCATTGCAGCAGCTGGTGCAGCAGGATGCCGTCCACGAAGCCGCCCAGGCCCACGCCCAGCATCACGCCCGCGGAGAGCAGCGGTCCCCGGTTCATCGCTCACGCCCCAGGAAGTGCAGCGGAGTAACGACAGCGAGGATGACCCCGAAGGGCAGCAGGGTGATGGCCAGCCGGCCCCAGAAGTGTTCGTTGAAGATGCCGGCCTCCACCGCGGGCCGGCAGGTTTCACAGGCGAACACCGCGCTGCTGACGAGCAGGACGCTGGTGAGCGTGAGTGCGTTGAGCCTTCGCATGGCGGGACTGTGCGCCAGGAAAGCCCCCGAGTCCGTCACGCGGATCGTCGAAGCGCTCTCCAATGAACGTCGCGCCGGGATGACGAACATTGTGTTTGATTTGGAATCCTGGCTTTCCGCGTCTGTGTATTGACTCGAAAATCAGCGCCTCGCATATTGGCGGCACGTCAATCTTCCCCGCCGCCCCCCAGGTGTCTCCATGACGAAGCGTTTGCCAGTGGTCCTGCTGTTGCTGCTGCTGCCGCTCACGAGCTTCGCGGTCCCGACCACGGGCTTCCGGTTCGTGGACATCCCCGGCAGCGACGGCACCGTCCTCAAGGCCAACTACATCGCACCCACCACGCCCGGGCCGCATCCGGCCGTGGTGTTCATCTCCAGCTGGGGACTCAACGATCTGGAGTACCTGGCCCAGGCGAAGGTTCTGGCGGAGAAGGGGTACGTGGCGCTCTCGTACACGCCGCGCGGCTTCTGGGCTTCCGGCGGCGGCATCGACACGGCCGGGCCGGTGGACATCGCGGACACCTCGCGCGTCCTGGACTGGATGCTCGCCAACACCACGGCGAATCCCTCGCGCATCGGGCTCGCGGGTGTCTCGTATGGCGCGGGCATCGCCCTCATCACCTCCGGCTTCGACTCGCGCGTGAAGGCGGTGGCGGCGCTCTCCGGCTGGTCGGACCTGGTGGCGTCGCTGTTCGGTGGCGAGACGCGCCGTCCGCAGGCCGTGGCGCTGTTGAACCTCGCCGCGACCCTGCTGGGCCGGCCCAGCCCTGAATTGACCACCACCATCAACGACTACTTCGCCAACCGGAACATCGAGTCCATCAAGGCCTGGGGCCGCGTGCGCTCGGCCGCTACGTACATCCAGCGCATCAACGCCAACAGGCCCGCCATCCTGATGGCCAATGCCTACGGCGACAGCCTCTTCCCGCCCAACCAGCTCGTGTCGTTCTACGGCCAGCTCGCCGGCCCCAAGCGCCTGGAGTTCGCCCCCGGTGACCACGCCGTCGTGGAGGCCACGGGGCTGCTGGGGCTGCCCAACGGCGTCTGGACCAGCGTGACGCGCTGGATGGACCAGTACGTCGCGGGCGTGGACACCGGCATCTCCCGCGAGGCGCCCGTGGTGCTGCGCACCCATGACGGCGACACGGAGGGCTATGCGTCATGGGCCCAGGTCTCCACCGGCACGCAGCGCTACGGCCTGGGCGCCATCCGGCTCCTGGATGGCACCGGCACCCTGGGCGGCACGCCGGCCTCGAGTGCTTCGCGGACCGTCTGGTCCGGCTTCGACACCAACGCCGACGCGGGCGTGGCGCTCCTGACCAACGGGCTCCAGGCGTTGACGGGCATCCCGCCCATCGTCTGGCTGCCGGGCGTCAACCGCCTCAACGCGGGCGTCTGGACGTCGTCCACCACCCTGAGCGGCATCTCCATCCGAGGCTCGGCCACGCTGCGCCTGCGCGTCACGCCGTCCACCTCATCGGGCACGGTCGTCGCGTACCTGTACGACCTGCTCGGCGACTACGGCGGCCTCATCACCCACGTGCCGCTCAGCTGGAAGGGCGCCACGCCGGGCGTGCCGCTGGACCTGGACCTGGCGTTCCCCGCCACGGCCTATGACGTGCCCGTGCTGCACCGGCTGGCGCTCGTCGTGGACACGGAGGACCCGCTCTACCTGGACGCGAACACCACCGGCGCCACGCTGTCGCTGGGCGCGCCGTCCTGGCTGGACCTGCCCATCCGCTGAAGCGCCCCTCGCGGCCGTGACGGAGGGCGTGCTCTCCAGACGCCCTCCGTCGTTCCAGCGAACGTGCCCGGTGTGTTAACGCTCCCGGCGCTCATGGGAACCGCCGTCTCGGAACGCACCCGCGCCGTCCTGCTCATCCTCGCCGGTGGCGTGCTGGCCCTGTTGCTGTCGCACCATCCCGCCCTCCTGTCCGGGCTGCGACTGGTGCAGGGCGACGAGGGCGACGTGCGCTTCAACCACTACATCCTGGAGCACGGCTGGCGCTTCGTGTCCGGAGACCCGGCTCACGCGCGCTTCTGGGACCCGCCGATGTTCCACCCCGAGCCCAACGTCGCCGCGTACTCCGACGTGCTCCTGGGCGTGGCGCCGTTCTATTGGATGTGGCGCGCCCTGGGCCTGGGCGCGGACCTGTCGTGGCAGGCGTGGGCGCTCACCATGGCCGCGCTCAACTACGCCGCGGCGGTGTGGCTGTTGCGCCGGGGCTTCGGCCTGCGCGTGTTTCCTGCCGTCGTGGGCGCGGTGCTCTTCACGGCCGGAGCGCCGCGCATCAACCAGCTCAACCACCCGCAGCTGGAAGGACAGTTCTTCGCGCTCGTCGCCATGGGCGCGGTCATCGCGCTGACGCGGCCGGAGACGGACCGGCGCCGGGGCATCGCCTGGTCCGCGCTGCTCGTGGGCGCGTTCGTGGCCCAGCTCTACGCGGGCTTCTACTGGGGCTGGTTCCTCTTCTTCTTCCTGCTCCTGGCGTTCATCGCCGGGCTCGCCGTCCGGGACACGCGCGGCCCGCTGCTGACGGCGCTGCGCCGCCACCTCCCGGCGCTCGTGGGCTTCGGCGTCGTGGGGCTGGTGGTGCTCGCGCCGCTGGTCCTGCACTCGCGTCAGGCCATTGGCACGGTGGGCCTGCGCAGCTTCGGGGACGTGTCTCCCATGGTGCCGCGCTTCTGGAGCTGGTTCTTCGTGGGCCAGGACAGCTGGCTGTACGGGTGGACCAACGGCTTCTCCCATTTCCAGCGCATGCCGGTGCCGTGGGAGCACCGGCTGGGCTTCGGCTTCGTCACGCCCGTGCTGGCGGGCATCGGCCTGTGGCAGGCGCGCTCGCGGACCTCGGTGCGGCTGCTTCTCGTCCTGGCGGTGGCCACCTTGCTGCTCGCGTCGCGCTACACCGGCGGCTTCACGCCCTGGTGGCTCGTCTTCCACGGCGTGCCCGGCGCGGCGGCCATCCGGGCCCTGTCCCGCATTGGCCTGTGGCTGCTGGTGCCCGCGGGCGTGGGGCTGGCCCTGTACCTCCAGCGGCAGTGGGACTCGGGGCGCGCGGCGCTGGCGGTGGGCCTGGGCGCGCTGTGCCTGCTGGAGCAGGGGCTCACCGGCCCCGCCTATGACAGGCACGAGGCCCGCGCGGACGTGGAGGCGGTGGCCGCGCGCATCGCACCGGGCTGCGCGACCTTCTTCTACGCGCCGACGTCCGGGGAGGCGCAGGAGTGGAAGTATCACCTGGACGCCGTCTGGGCGTCCGGCGAGCACGGCGTGCCCACGGTGAATGGCTACTCGGGCAACTACCCGCAGGGCTGGAAGCTCCAGGACAACCGCCGCTTCAACGCGGAGGCGGCGGCGCGCATCGACCAGGAACTGGAGGCCTGGATGCGCTCGCGGAGCCTGGCTCCGGAGAGCGTCTGCCGCATCGAGGTGCCGGCGCGGCGGTAGCGTTCCGCCGCGCGGGCCGCCTCTCGGGACTACTTGGCGATCGTGGCGTAGTCGCCCTTGAGCGCGACGCCGGTGACGAAGCTGCCGGCGTGGCACTCGATCTCGGTGGCGCTCTTGGACTCCACCTTCTTGTAGTAGCTCACGATGTGGACCACCGCGTTGGCGCCGTTCTTCTTCGCGCCGTCCTGCAGGGCGATGAGCGCGGAGAGGGCGGCCCACTTGCAGGCGTAGTCGTCGGACTTGCCCACGCCGTTGGTCTTCTTGTTCGTGGTGTCGCTGCCCAGCGTCTTCAGCACGTTGGGCGTCTTGGCGCCTTCCAGGTAGAACTTCACGGAGCCGTCCAGCTTCTCCTTGGCCTCGGGCAGCGCCAGCACGTCCGCGAGCTTCACCTTGGTCACGGTGTCGCGCGCCAGGGCGGGGCTCGCGGCCGTCAGGGCCAGCAACAGGAGGGCTTTCTTCATGGCGGGGTCTCCAGGCATCAAGGCCAGCGGCGGAAGATCAACGACGTGTTGATGCCGCCGAAGGCGAAGTTGTTGGTCATCACCAGGTCCGTCTGCAAAGCACGTCCCTCGCCCATGACATAGTCCAGGGGCGCGCACTTGGGATCCACGGAGTCCGCCGTCAGGTGCAGCGTGGGCGCGAACCAGTCCGAGCGCATCATCTGGAGGGTCATCCACGCCTCCAGCGCGCCGCAGGCCCCCAGCGTGTGGCCCATGTAGCTCTTGAGGCTGGAGATGGCGACCTTCTCCCCGAAGACGGCCTTCGTCGCCGCGCTCTCCGCCACGTCGCCCGTGTCCGTCGCCGTGCCGTGCGCGTTGACGTAGGGGATGGCGGAGGCCGGCACGCCCGCGTCCTCCAGCGCCAGCTTCATGGCCTCCGCCATGGTGTCCGCGTTGGGCTGCGTGACGTGCCGCCCGTCGCTGTTGGTGCCGTAGCCCAGCAGCTCCGCGTGGATGGTCGCGCCGCGCGCCTTCGCGTGCTCCAGTTCCTCCAGCACCAGCGTGCACGCGCCCTCGCCCAGCACCAGCCCGTCGCGCTGGGCGTGGAAGGGGCGGGGGGACTGGTGCGGCGCCTCGTTGTGCTTCGTGCTGGTGGCGAACAGCGTGTCGAACACCGCCGCGCCCGTGGCGTCCAGCTCCTCCGCGCCGCCCGCGAGCATCGCCACCTGGCGGCCCAGCTTGATGGCTTCATACGCGTAGCCGATGCCCTGGCTGCCGGACGTGCACGCGCTGGAGGTGGTGATGATGCGCCCGGTGATGCCGAAGAAGACGCCGATGTTCACCGCCGCCGTATGGGACATCATCCGCAGGTACGTCGTCGCGGTGATGCCCTCCGTCGTCTTGTGGGTGATCATCTTCCCGAAGTCGCCCATGTTCTCCGGCGTCCCCGCGGAGGAGCCATAGGCGATGCCCATCTTCCCGCCCTTCACCAGCGGGTCACCCAGCAGGCCCGCGTCCTGGAGCGCCAGCTCGCTGGCCCGCGTCGCCATCAGCGCCACGCGGCCCATGGTGCGCGTCGTCTTGCGCGAGTACGCGGACGGCGGCAATTCAAACGGCAGGGCGGGCGCGCCCAGCCGCGTGTTCAGGCCTTCGTATTCCTTCCAGGGCTCCATGACCTGGACGGCGTTCTGGCGAGCACGCAGCCGCGCCTCGACCGTCTTCCAGTCGTGACCCAGCGGGCTCAGCGCACCGACTCCGGTGACCACTACGCGCTTCATCCGATCATCCCCCCGTTCACCGAAATCACCTGCCGCGTGATGTAGCCCGCGTCTTCCGCCATGAGGAAGCTCACCGCGGCGGCGACCTCCTCGGGTCTGCCCATCCGGCGGGCGGGAATGATCTTCAGCGCCTCCTCCAGCACCTCCGGAGGCACCATCTCCGTGTCGATGAGGCCCGGCGCCACGCAGTTGACGGTGATGTTGCGCTTGGCCAGCTCCACCGCCAGCGCCTTCGTCGCGCCGATGATGCCCGCCTTGGCCGCGCTGTAGTTCACCTGGCCCCGGTTGCCCATGAGCCCGGACACGGACGACAGCGTGACGATGCGGCCCGGCTTCTTGCGGCGCACCATGGGCATCGTGAGCGGGTTGAGCACGTTGTAGAAGGCGTCCAGGTTGGTGTGGATGACGCCGTCCCACTCCTCGGCCGTCATGGCCGGGAACGCGTTGTCGCGAGCGATGCCCGCGTTGCACACCACGCCGTAGTAGCAGCCGTGGGCCTCCACGTCGGCGAGCAGCGCGGCTTGCGTGGCAGCTCGGTCCGACACGTCGAACTGGAGCACGCGCGACTCGAGGCCGGCCTCGCGCACCTGGGCGGCCACGGCTTCGGCCTCCTCGCGCTTGCTCTTGCAGTGCACCACGACGTCGTAGCCGTCGCGGGCCAGGCGTAGCGCGATGGCGCGGCCGATGCCCCGGCTGGAGCCCGTCACCAGCACCGTCTTGTCACCCATCTGTGTTGCCCCTTCCCAGGTCCTGCCCCGGTTGCGGCTCGTAGACCGTCAGCGCCGCCGTGGCGACCTTCTCCGTCCCGATGCTGAGCGTGCAGTCGAACTGGCCCAGCCCGTTGTCCGCGGAGAACTGGCGTTGGACCTCGATACGCAGGGTCTCGCCCGTCTTGAAGACGGGGCGGCTGCACTCGTAGCGGCGGGTGCCCAGCAGGAAGCCCACCCGGGGCGTGCCGCCGCGCTTGCGCGAGTGCCACCCGGCCCACGCGGCCACGGCCTGCGCCATGTACTCGATGCCCACCCAGCCGCCCACGGCGCCGTCGGAGCAGAAGAGGCTGTCCTCGCGCACGGTGACCTCCGCGAGCAGCGAGTCCGCGTCGCCCTCCAGGGCGCGGTCGAGCAGCCGCATGCGCCCCTCGTGGGGCACCAGCTCTTCAATGGGCTGATCAATCACGATGCGCATCATGCGCGCTCCAGCACGAGGGCGGCGTTGCTGCCCCCGAAGGCGAAGGAATTACTCAGCACGCTCTTCACCGGGCGCCCCAGCGACTCTCCCGGCTTCACCAGCGACAGCGCCGGCAGCGAGTCGTCCACGGCCCCGTCCCAGAAGTGTCCGGGCAGGTGGCCGTCCGGGTTGTCCACCAGCGTGAGGTACGCGAACGCCGCCTCCAGCGCGCCCGCGGCGCCCAGCGTGTGGCCGGTGAGCGGCTTGGTGGAGCTGGCCTTCACGCCCGGCCCCAGGAGCGCGTGCACCGCGCGCGTCTCCATGGCGTCGTTCTGCACCGTGGCGGTGCCGTGCAGGTTCACGTAGTCCACCTGCTCCGGTGCAAGGCCCGCGCGCTTCAGGGCCTCCTGGATGGCGGCCATGGCGCCCTTGCCGTGGGGCTCCGGCGCGGAGATGTGGTGCGCGTCGGAGGACTCGCCCCAGCCGGACAGGCGCACCGGCCCCGGCTCGCGGGTCATCAGGAAGAGCGCGGCGGCCTCGCCGATGTTGATGCCGTGGCGGTGGGCGCTCATCGGGTTGCAGCGCGCCTCGCTCACGGAGTCCAGCGCGCGGAAGCCCGCGACGGTGAAGCGGCACAGGGAATCCACGCCGCCCGTCAGCACCGCGTCCACGCTGCCCGCGCGCAGCATCCGCGCCGCGCTGGCCAGGGCCTTGGCGCTGGAGGAGCACGCGGTGGAGATGACGTAGGCGGGGCCTTTTGCGCCCACCACGTGCGCCAGCGCCAGCGCCGGAGAGCCCAGCTCCTGCTGGTGCAGGTGGAAGCGCGAGGGCAGCTCGCCCGTGCTCACGTAGCCGGCCATGGCCTTCTCGCTCTCGCCGATGCCGGAGGTGCTGGTGCCCAGCACCACCGCCACGCGCGCGGGGCCGAAGCGGGCGAGGGCGGCGTCCACCTCCGGGCGGATCTGCGCCAGCGCGGTGAGCAGCAGCGCGTTGTTGCGGCTGTGCTGCGAAGGGGGCAGGGCGTCCTGGGCCGCGAGCGGAGAGGTGACGAGCCCCACGTGCAGCGGCCGGTCCGCGAACCCGTCATGGGAGGCGACGCCGGAGACGGTGTCCGCGAACAGGGCCCGGGCCACCTCCTGCTTCCCGGAGCCCAACGCGCAGACAAGGCCCAGCTGGTTGAGGAAGACAGGAGGAGACATGGGGTGTCACTCGGCCGAGCGCGATTCGATGGTGAGCTGGTAGTGCTCGGAGTGGTTCGTCAGCTGCGTGCGCCCTTCCCAGCGCGGCGAGCCATCGTAGCGCACCGTCACCCATTCCCTGCCGTTCTTCGACAGGGTCCGCTGCGCCGGGCCGTCCTCCAGCGTCCACCCGGCGGGCAGGGCGGCGCGCACGGCGTCGGCCGGCCAGTAGACGAGCTGCACGTCCCGCAGCACCAGGGCGGAGTTGAACTGGGCGGGCAGGCGGGGGTCGCGCTCCTCGTCCAGTCTGCTGCCGTCCCAGCGCAGCGTGAGGATGCGCTGCCCCAGGGCCAGCCCCGCCAGCCGCAGCTGGGCCGGGTCCACCTCCAGGAGGGCCTCCAGGGAGCGGGGGCCGCCCGGGTCCTGCTCGTGCGCGAACACCAGCTGCTGCGCCAGGCTCACGGACGCCCCGAGAGCGGCGGGAGCCAGGCGCAGCTCCGGCCTGTCTCTTATAAACATCT